>JBIQMJ010000049.1:0-17491 GCA_044463445.1 Segetibacter koreensis | reverse complement strand
TCATACCTTGTTTTTTTAAACGGTTAAATTCTGCAATCAACACAATACCGTTCAGGACGGCCACGCCAAACAATGCGATAAAACCTATACCTGCACTAATGCTGAAAGGCATTCCACGCAATGCTAATAATAAAATGCCGCCAATGGCAGAGAGAGGAATCGCAGAATAAATAAGCAAACCTTGTTTCACTGAGCCAAAAGCAAAGTAGAGTAAAATGAAGATGAGCAGCAACGCAACCGGCACTGCAATCATCAACCGCTGTGTAGCAGCCTGCAGGTTTTCAAATGAGCCGCCATAGGTGGTATAATATCCCGGTGAAAAATGCATTTGTTTATCGACCTTGGATTGCAATTCATTCACGATGCTTTCCACATCCCGGCCGCGTACGTTGAAACCCACGACAATCCTGCGTTTTGCATCTTCGCGTTGCACCTGGTTCGGACCGTCTTTTATGGCAACGCTCGCTACCTGTGACAGAGGAATTTGGTTTCCTTCGGGAAGCGGAATTAATAAATTCTGTACGTCATTGATATTTTTTCTTTTATCTCCTGCAAGGCGCACGACCAAATCAAAATGCCTTTCGCCTTCATACATTTGGCCTGTTGTTTGTCCGGCAAAAGCTGTGTTTAAGACGCGGTTGATATCTGCGATATTTAAATGATATCGTGCAATGGCATGGCGGTCGTAATTGATGATGATTTGCGGCAAACCCGTTACGGGCTCAATATACAAGTCCGTAGCGCCCGGAACTGTTTTAACGATGGCGCCGAGCCGGGATGCATAATTGGCTAACGAATCCAAATCTTCACCGAAAATTTTTACCACCACATCCTGGCGCGCGCCGGTCATGAGTTCATTAAAACGCATCTGAACAGGATATTGAAATCCTGCCGTCATCCCCGGAATATCCTTCAATGCGTTTCCCATTTTTTCGGCGAGTTCATTAAATGATTTGGCGCTGGTCCAATCTTTTTTTTCTTTTAGAATCACCATCATGTCGCTCGCTTCCATGGGCATCGGGTCTGTGGGTACTTCGCCGCTACCGATTTTTGTAACCACCTTTTCTACTTCAGGAAATTGTGTTTTTAAAATATGCGCTGCTTTGGTGGTGTATTCGATCGTAGTGTTCAGATTGCTTCCGGTAAGCACACGCGTATCCACGGCAAAATCGCCTTCTTCCAACTGGGGAATGAACTCGCCGCCCATTCTGCTCAAAATAAAAAGCGCAAAGGCAAACAGCGCTACAGCAATGAGAATAACTGTTTTGGGAAAACGTAAAACCTTCGCCAATGACGCCTGGTACAAGCGTTCGACACGTACCATAAAGCGGTCGGAAAGAGTAGGTTTGTGCGAAATCTTTTTACTGAGAAATAAAGAACTCATCATCGGAATATAAGTGAGCGACAGAATGAAAGCACCCAACAACGCAAAGGCAACAGTCTGCGCCATGGGCTTAAACATCTTGCCTTCTATTCCCTGCAAGGTCAATATTGGCAGATACACCACAAGAATAATCACCTGGCCAAACACCGCGCTGTTCATCATCTTGCTCGCACTTTTATTTACTTCTTCATCCATCTTTTCCTGCGACAATCGCGTCACTGCATGGAATTTTTTGCTGTGTGAGAGCTGGTGCATGACCGCCTCTACAATGATAACGGCACCATCCACAATCAATCCAAAGTCAAGCGCACCAAGGCTCATCAGGTTGCCGCTCACGCCGAACAAGTTCATCATGATCACGGCAAACAACATGGACAATGGAATTACAGAAGCTACGAGCAGGCCGGCTCTTAAATTTCCGAGAAACAACACCAGCACAAACACCACAATCAATGCGCCTTCCAGTAAATTTTTTTCTACTGTACTGATGGCATGATTCACCATTTTGGTGCGGTCAAGAAAGGGTTCAATCACCACGCCTTCAGGCAGCGTTTTTTGGATTTGTGCAATACGCTCTTTTACATTGTCAATCACGAGGTTACTGTTGGCACCTTTGAGCATCATCACGACCGCGCCGGTCACTTCACCTTCGTCGTTGTAAGTCATCGCGCCATAGCGCACCGCATTGCCAATTTTTACATCCGCTACATCCCTGATAAACACAGGTATTTCTGAATTTTGTTTTTTGATGGTGATGCTTTCAATGTCTTCAATACTTCCAATTAATCCTTCACTTCGTATATACAACACCGTTGGGCCTTTTTCAATATAAGCGCCGCCGGTATTCTGGTTGTTATTTTCCAAAGCATCAAACACATCATTAATAGTGATGCCATACGATTGCAATTTGTTGGCATCTACTTCTATAGAATATTGTTTGAGTTTTCCGCCAAAGCTGCTGACTTCCGCGACACCTTTCACACCGAGCAACTGTCGCCTTACAATCCAATCCTGGATGGTACGCAGTTCGGTAACATCATATTTTTTTTCGTATCCTTTTTCGGGACGAACTACGTATTGATAGATTTCACCCAAGCCTGTGGTAACCGGGCCAAGTTCAGGCTGGCCGATGCCTGCAGGAATCTGTGATTGCACCTGCTGCAACCTTTCTGCAACTTGTTGACGCGCCCAATACACATCCGTTTTATCATCAAATACAATAGTAACGAGCGACAAACCGAAACGTGAGAAGCTGCGTATTTGCTTTATTCCGGGAATATTATTATTGGCCTGTTCCACCGGAAACGTTACCAGCCTTTCAATATCGGTTGCGCCAAATGACGGTGCTATTGTAATCACCTGCACCTGGTTGTCCGTGATGTCCGGCACGGCATCTATCGGCAGTTTGGTCAGTTGATAACTGCCATAGCTGATCAGTCCCAAAACAAAGAGGCCGATGATCAGTTTATTTTTTATAGAAAATTTTATGATTTTATCGAGCATTTTTATTCGTCATTTTCGGGTTGAGAATTGGTTGGGCCATTCTTCACATTTATAAAGGTGCCACTGGTTTCGGGATGCCTGATCTTTCCTCCAAGATTTCCTGCCCATGTCATCGCAAAAAAAGTGATAGCTGAAAATGCAAAAGCAATCCAGAATACTTTCGGCGCAAATAAGGGTTTAATTTTATGAAGCAGTAGGGCAAGTAGGGAAAGAACACCAGTAATTTCCATCAGCCAAAATGCTTTTTCGGAGGCTTCTTCATGATCATGAATCAAGGCTTTGGAGATGCCACTGAGATGCTCCACGCTTTCTTCGGCGGGTTCCCCGGTAAGTAACACAGGGATGGCAATGATAGCCATGACAACAATTATGAATGCACCGGTGTTTTTGCCGGTATTTTGTTTTTTAATAAGACTGTAAAACAATATGGCACTGCCGATCAGGGTTCCAACGATGGGGAAATGATTCAGCAGCAAATGAATATGAGTGGGGTTCATTGCTAATAATTTTTATGTAAATAAATGATTCCATCGCGCCACATTAAAAACAAAGAATTTACGTGGCGGATATTTAAAATAAATAAATCACTAAGCCCTGGGTGGTTGCCAGATATTGGAAAGAAAAGAAGTCAGTAAATGATCATCCTCCCTGGAAAAATTTTTCTTTTCTGAATACTCTAATGGCTTTTGTATGGAAATTTTTTCAGATAATGGAAGATACACGTTTGAGATAGCAGCTATGCAATTATCGTGAGATTTAAATGGCAATTTCATATCCTTTTCATGATCTGCGTCTTTTGCATCCTCCATTGCATAGTGAACATATAAAAACTGCCATAAAGTAACCTGCTTGCTTTCCTCCCTGTGTTCTATGAAATGCTGGACAAGCAAAGGGACTTTCAACAATTGATGAAGCTCTGTTGTTGAAAAAAAATATATGAGAAGAAACGATATGGCAAAAAATCTTTTCACTTTTTCAAAACTAATTTAAAAAAACCAATGGAGAGTATGATGCCGGTCATGAACCGTCAAACCCTGCTCATATTTTTAAATTGAAAAGTTTGAATTAACAGAATTTTATACACTTTCTTAACCCGTCTTTTTATACGATAAAAGAAATATCAATGCCTCGTCACCAGAACCAATCCATTGAATTTTTCCAATTCGCTGCCATTTACAAAAACGACATCGCCCTCTAAATGAAGATTTTTTTCTATCATTTCATCAATAACATCATCCACATTTGCGATGGTGCTATCCCCGGGAAAGACCAACTCAATATGATTATTTTCAATTCTTACAGGTTGAAAATAACCTTGCTTTACAAATAAAGTTTTGCCTTTCCCATTATTGATTGCCTGCCATATTTCATTAAAATCAATTAAAACATTCCGGGAATTAATAGCCTTTTTAAGTTCAGCGAGGCGTTGATTATTTTTTTTCACAGTCCATTTCTGCATCACTGGCCACGCGGCTTCCACAATGTGGTGCGCTTTATCATTGATTCTGTTTCCGAAGAATTTTTCTACAAAAATTTCCTTTTTATCAGCGGTTTTTAAAAATTCAGTATAGTTCGATTCATCCGTACCAATAATTACCGGTAATGGGTTTCCCTTCCGAACCTCTTTAAGTTGTTTATCAACACGATTAAAAAATTCGCGGGTAAGATTTGTTTTCCTTCTGCCAATTCCCGCCTCAGATCTTTGAACCGGGTTTAAATCTGAATTTATCAAAGGAAACCCGTTACTTACTTCATCGATTAATTTATCGTTGAAAGCTTCAATCAACCGGGCTTTATTGCGTCCAAGAATTAAAATATAATAATGCGTTTCGCGGTGCAATGCTCTAACCAGATCCCTCGTGGCAAAAGTTTTATCTATAACTATCCTATTCTCTACGGTTATGGGTAAACGAATATATTCAGCCATATTTTCATTCACAAAAAGAATAAGGCTTTCTTTATTTTGTCTGTGGTCAATACTTTCCGCCAGATCATTAATTCTCGTTATAATTTTTTTTACAGAATTTTTCGGATGTTTTTCAAGTAAACGCTTCTCCGTTTCCTTTATCAAATTTTTCAACAACAGCGAATCCTTTTCATTATCAGGAAGGGTTCGGTGAGTCTCCAATATTATTGTTATACAATTATCAGAGACAACATTTTTTAAATTTTCCAAAGTGGCATTCATGACAAATTATTTACTTTAAGTTAAGCCTTTAATTTCACAAAATCTGTCTTCCTGCTTTATATCATTTTAATTAACTTTTCATTGGATAATTATCGTTCTTCTTTATCACTTCTTCTATCCTGGGCTTCTAACCAGTCATTTATTCTCCCTTGAAAAAATAAATTCCATCTGCCTGAGTTACCGGAGTGATCGTAAGCTCATTGATGCAAACGTTGGGAGGCAGGGAGGCACAATAAAAAATAACATCCGCAATATCTTTTTCAGTTAATGGCGTAAAACCTTCGTACACCTTAGATGCTTTTTCTTCATCCCCTTTAAATCGCACCAGGGAAAATTCCGTTTCCACTGCACCGGGTTTCACATTAGTTACTTTAATACGATACCGTAACAAATCGATGCGCATCGTATGACTAATCGCATCTACAGCACTTTTGGTGGCGCAATAGGCATTTCCTTTTTCATACATTTCACTGCCGGCCACAGATCCAATATTGATCACATGCCCCTCTTTTCTCTTTTTCATAAAAGGAAGCACTGCGCGGCTCACATACAGAAGCCCGGTCACATTGGTGTTGATCATCGTTTCCCAATCGGCAATCTCCGCTTCATCAAAAAAATCTTTTCCCAGGGCCAAGCCCGCACTGTTAATCAACACATCAATTTCTTTCCATCTTTCCTCTAAGGAATCGACCGTGTTAAAGACTTCTTCCTTGTTTTGCACATCAAAAGGCGCACAAAGAATTTCTGCCTGATGCTTTTCTTCCAATGATCTTTTGAGTTCTTCCAACCTGTCTCTTCTTCTTCCATTGATGATCAATCTGTCTCCGCTTGCCGCGAACTGCTCTGCACAGGCCTTTCCGATTCCCGAAGTAGCGCCTGTAATAAAAATAACCCGATTCATATTTTTGTTTTTAAGGAAATTGATTATATTATTTTATTTCGTTTATGCATAACCGTTACCCGTTTATTCAAATTAATAATTTGTATTAAAAGTTGTTTCACTGATTATCCATCTGTCAAGGCTTCTTCCTGCCTTAAGAAAAGCTCAAGCTCTTCAGGTAAAGAAATAATGTGCAGGTATCGATGGATGTCGGAATACAAGAAACCGGCTTCTTCTGCATGATTCAAAAAAGCAATGAGGGGATCATAAAAACCCGAAGTGTTCAAAACAAATATTTTTTTGTTATGAATATGCAATTGGTTCCAGGTAAGCATTTCAAACAATTCGTCCATCGTGCCGAAACCTCCGGGAAGCACCAATGCCGCATCGCACTTTTCATACAATAATCTTTTTCTTATGTGCATGTCTTCCACTTCAATTAATTCGGTAAGGCCGTTATGCCTGTGCTCCGCAACTGCCAGAAACCGGGGTATTATTCCAATAGCTTTGCCTTCATTTTCCAAAACGGCATTCGCAACAGCGCCCATAATTCCTTTGTTGCCACCACCGTAAATCAGGGTAATATTATTTTTTGCAAGAAGGTAACCTACCTGCCTCGCCTGCTCGCAAAACAAATCATCGTTCCCGCTTTTTGACCCGCAAAAAACGGTTAAAGATTGAATTGACATATTTTTATTTATTTTCGAAAAAAATCAAATTTAAAAAATAGAAATCCAAAATCATTTTTAATCTTTCCAACTTCCCTTTATGACTCCATCCGTACTGCTTTCATTTATCATCGGCTATTTTTTACTGTTGATAGTAATCTCTTATCTCACTTCCAGAAAATCAAATGATAATGCGACTTTCTTTATTGCCAACCGTTCTTCAAAATGGTACCTGGTTGCTTTTGGAATGATAGGTACGGCTTTGAGTGGAGTTACTTTTATTTCTGTTCCGGGTGAAGTGGGCAACCTTGCCGGTTCACAATTCCGGTATTTTCAATTTGTGCTGGGAAATGCGGCGGGTTATTTTCTGGTAGCATTTATTTTGCTGCCTTTGTATTACAGGATGCATCTCATTTCTATTTATGAAGTAATAGAAAGAACGTTAGGAAAAGTAAGTCACAAAACCGCCGCCGCTATTTTTTTGGTTTCGAGGGTAATTGGCTCAGCCTTCAGGTTATATCTTGTTGCTATCGTTTTGCAGCGTTTTATTTTTGATGAGATGGGCGTTCCTTTCTGGCTTACGATCGTCATTTGTTTACTGCTGATCTGGGGTTATACTTTTCGCGGTGGTTTGAAAACGATCATCATTACGGATACGCTTCAAACCGTTTTTCTCGTGGCTTCGGTGTTTCTATCTATTTACTTTATCTGCAGCAGCCTCAACATGAATATCAGCCAGGCTTTTCATGCGGTAAAAGACAGCAATTATTCCAAAATATTTTTTACAGATGATTTCATCACCAACAAATTCCACTTTTCCAAACAATTTATCGGTGGCATTTTCGTAACGATTGGAATGTTCGGGCTCGACCAGGATCTGATGCAAAAAAACCTGAGCTGCAAAAATCTAAAAGATGCTCAAAAAAATATGATGAGCTTCACTTTTATTTTCGTTATCATCAATTTGTTTTTTTTGAGCGTTGGCGCGTTACTCTATATTTATGCCAACCGCGAAGGAATTGCTATTCCACTGGATGCTGTAACCGGCCAGCCAAGAACGGATTATTTGTTCCCTGAAATTGCGCTGAATCATTTTAAAGGCGTGCCCGCAATTGTTTTCATGTTGGGATTAACGGCTGCAACCTTTGCCACCACTGATTCGGGGCTTACTGCACTGACTACCTCTTTCTGTATCGATTTTTTAAATTTTGACAAAAGAAAAAATATTCCTGAAAAAGAAATGGTGCGAAAACGAACTTTCGTGCATATCGCATTCTCCATTATTATTTTGCTGGTTGTACTCTTGTTTAATGCGGTCAATGATGCGTCTGTTGTAACTGCAATTTTTAAAGTGGCTACTTACACATACGGGCCTCTGATTGGTTTGTTTGCATTTTCTCTATTTGCAAAAAAACGGCAGGTATTGGACAAAGCGACTCCTTATATCGTGATACTCGCTCCCATCCTCTGTTTCTTCATTGATAAATATTCTACGATACTTTTTAACGGGTATGTATTTGCAGAAGAGTTGATTATTGTAAATGGGCTTCTTACCTTTATCGGACTAATGATTTTCTCTAAAGGAAAAACTACAGACGAATTAAATTTATCTTATGCCTGATGCTTTAAGTGATAATAAAGTAACTGATTACGCTACTTCCTTTTCAGAACCGACAGATGATCTGTTGAAAGAAATAGAAGATTTTACCTTAAATCATCATGCGCATTCCAATATGCTCAGCGGCCCGCTACAGGGAAAATTGCTGGAGATGCTCAGCAAAATTATCAGGCCGCATCGTATTCTTGAAGTGGGAACTTTTATGGGTTATAGCGCTTTATGCCTTGCCAAAGGGTTACAGCCGGGCGGAAAACTGCATACACTGGAATTGAGAAATGACGATGCAGAAATTGCACAAAATTATTTTACAAAATCTTCACATAACGATCAGATAATTTTACACCGTGGAAATGCGTTAGAAATTATTCCGGGCCTGGATGAAATGTGGGATTTAGTTTTTATTGACGCTGATAAAATCAATTATACCAATTATTACGAATTAGTTTTGCCCCGGTTAAAAAAAGGAGGCGTCATCCTGGCTGATAATGTATTATTTCATGGAGAAGTGCTCAATGAAAAGATCAGCGGAAAAAATGCAAAAGCTATCAATGCTTTTAATGAACACGTGGCGAAAGATGAAAGAGTACAGCAGGTAATCATCACGCTTAGAGACGGCCTGATGATGATCATAAAAAAATAGAATTTAAAAATATTCAATAATTGTTTGTTTACTGATGAACAGGTTGCTGATCATTATATTTTTTTTATCAGGAGGTTTTTGCACCGCCACTGCTCAGAATATGACAGCGCAGGAGTATGTGCAGAAATACAAGGACCTTGCCATTGAAGAAATGAAAAGAATGGGAGTGCCCGCTGCCATTACATTGGCGCAGGGCTTGCTCGAAACTGAAAATGGGAACAGCGATCTTTTAAAAAAATCCAACAATCATTTCGGCATAAAATGTAAAAGTACCTGGACGGCAGAAACCGTTAGCCACGACGATGATGCACCAGGAGAATGCTTCCGGAAATACAGTTGCGCCGAAGATTCTTACCGCGATCATTCTAATTTCCTGAGAGGCAACAGCCGTTACGCTTTTTTGTTTCAACTGGATCCTTCTGATTATAAAGACTGGGCTTATGGCTTGAGGAAAGCCGGCTATGCCACCAATCCCCGTTACCCTGAAATATTAATTTCAAATATTGAAAAATATAATCTTGAACAATATACAATGGAAGGTATAGACGGAATTCCCCATTTTGATGCTTCGCAATATGCTGCTGATACAGAAAATATCATTCCGCCGGATGTGGTGAAAAATGATCCGGTTCCGGGAGTTCCTATCAATCTTACCATTAACGGATCAAAGGCTTTACTTGCTGCCAAAGGAACTTCTCTGCTTGCCATAGCTACGGAAAATAATATCAATCTTGAAAAATTGTTGGCCATAAATGATCTTAGCAATGACGGCCTTTTGCAAAAAGATCAATATATTTTCCTGGAGAAAAAACAAAAAGAAGGAAGGCTGGATTTTTGTATTGCACAGCAAAATGAAACTTTGTACGATATTGCTCAGAAGTATGGAGTGATTCTTCAAAATCTGTATGCCTACAATAATCTTACTACTGATGATTATTTGGTAGAAGGAACCAAAATATATTTGAAACCACCACCTCAATTAAAACAATATGCCTCTGCGGCTGATCCAAAAGTAATCCCGGCAAAAAATCAAAGCCAACCAGCCTCTTCTTCCGGTACCATAACCTACACAGTGCAGCCAAAAGAAAACCTGTATGGTATTTCAAAGAAATATGGCGTGACAGTAGACGACCTGAAAAAATGGAATAACCTCACCAGCGACAATTTGCAAATCGGGCAACAACTTATCATTTCAAAGTAAATTATGACTAGTTTAAAAGTGCATAACAAAGAGTTTGTTCCCTACATCAGCGCATTTGAAATCGATAAAGAAATCACACGGGTTGCAAAAGAGATCAACCGGGATTATGAAGGGAAAAAACCTTTGTTCATCGCCATACTTAATGGTGCATTTATTTTTGCGGCTGATCTTTTTAAAAAAATAAATGTGGAAGCGGAAATTTGCTTCATAAAATTAGCTTCTTATAAAGGCGTAAAATCGACAGGCAAAGTAATTACGGCAATTGGCCTTGATACAGAAATTTATAACCGCGATGTGGTAATCGTGGAAGACATTGTGGATACAGGAAAAACTTTATGGCAGTTTCTTCCCACACTTGAACATCAGCACCCGGCTTCTTTAAAAATTGCTGCTCTTCTCCACAAGCCTTCCGCTACCATACACAAACTAAATATCGATTATCTGGGATTTACCATTCCCGATAAATTTGTGGTAGGTTATGGTTTGGATTATGACGGGCTTGGCAGAAATATAAAGGAAATTTACCAATTGGTTTAATTTTGCTGGCTGGGAATTAGTGCTTTTTTTCTTGTGAAAAGCTTTATCTTACTTACTTCTATTTTTCATGAAAAAGCTGATTACCATATTTGCTGCATTACTTTTTGTCCAACAAACGTTTGCCCAATATTATATCAGGGGAGAAGTACGCGATGAACAGGGCAAACCTTTGCAGAATGTAAAAATATACATGCCTGAAAGCAATTCTTTGTATTCAAGCGGCATCTCAGGAGGTTTTGGCATTCCCACCAGGCACGCCAGTGATTCAATGATATTCAGCCTCGACGGTTATCTTTCCCAAAACTTACAGATCAAGTCAAGCGAATACCAGCACATCGTTCTAAAAATAATTCCAAATGGCTCACTACTTAATTCACAAAAATTAGTTTCAATTACTACCGGATCTGCCGGAAACATATTTCCTCTTTCGTATTACGAAAATGAGAGCTACAGCAATCTTGCAGAAAATGATTTTATTCAAACCAATGATAAAACGCATACTGAATTTTCAATGCGAATTGATAAAGCTTCTTACAGCAACATAAGAAGGTTTATCAACCAGGGAACCCAGGTTCCGGTGGACGCGGTGAGAATAGATGAAATGCTCAACTATTTCAATTTTAATTATGAAGAACCCAAAGACGATCATGTTTTTAATGTAGAATCGCATGTTTCTGATTGTCCATGGAACAAAGAACACCAGTTGCTGTATTTAAATCTCTCCGCAAAAAAATTAAATCTGGATCACATTCCTCCTTCCAACCTGGTTTTCCTGATCGATGTTTCGGGGAGCATGGATCTCCCCAACCGGTTGCCACTATTGAAACAGGCGTTTCAACTATTGGTAAAAAATCTTCGCAGGATCGACACGGTTTCGATCGTAACGTATGGCGGAACGGTTGGAATCTGGTTGTCGCCCACCAGTGGTGCACATAAAAAACTCATCACAAAATCGATCGAAGCTTTAACTGCATCAGGCGACACTCCGGGAGAAGCAGCCATCAAGGTCGCTTACAAACTGGCTGAAAATACTTTCATAAAAAACGGGAATAACCGGATCATTTTAGCCACAGATGGAGATTTTAATGTAGGCCAAACCAACGAGGCAGACCTGGAAGATCTTATTGTCAAAGAAAAACAATCGGGAGTGTATCTTACTTGCCTGGGCGTGGGTATGGGAAATTATAAAGATTCAAAAATTGAAGTGCTTTCAAAAAAAGGCAATGGTAATTTTGCCTACATTGATGACCTGCGCGAAGCAGAAAAAGTGCTCGTCACGGAGTTTACACAAACCATGTATTCTGTTGCCAGCAATGTTTACATTAATGCGGATTTTGACCCGGCTTATATCAGCCAATACCGCCTGATCGGATATGATAATAAAAAAAGTATTATCGCCAAAAACACTCCGGAACTGGAAGGCGGCGAAATCGGTTCCGCTTCGGGCAACACAGTGATTTTTGAGATTCTTCCCACAAAGTTGGATTCAATTAGCCGTAAACCAATAAATATCGGCAAATTTGAAATTCATTTCCGCTTGCCCAATGATACCTTTGAAAAAATAATTAGCTATCCCTGCCCCGGTAATTACATTCCTTTTGATTCATTGAACAAAGATTTGCAATTTGCCACTGCTGTCGCCATGTTTGGCCTGAAGCTGAGGGAATCCAAATATTTTCCGAAAGATTTCGACTGGAAGATCATAAAAAATATTGCTACGGTAGCGCAATCGCCCGACAATTATCTTGAAACAGAATTCCTGGAATCGGTAGACAAGGCACAGGGGCTTTATTCAGTAAAGAAAAAGAAAGGGTTTTGGAGAAAAGATTCAGATAGAAATTAATTTTTTTTCTCCCGGAATTTGGATGAAATTTTGCAGGAT
The DNA here is from genome assembly GCA_044463445.1 of Segetibacter koreensis. Lineage (GTDB taxonomy): Bacteria > Bacteroidota > Bacteroidia > Chitinophagales > Chitinophagaceae > Ginsengibacter > Ginsengibacter koreensis_A. Next base: position 4,990 of record JBIQMJ010000049.1, on the reverse strand, counting down.
CATTGAATATTATTTCCACTTAAAAAATTATTTATGAATGTAATTCCCTTTTTGATTAAAGAACTTGAGCACGAAGCCAACACTACCAGGAAATTTTTTAACCTTGTAAAACCCGACCTGCTTGACTACAAACCTCATCCGAAAAGTATGTCTATAAAACAGCTTTCCACTCATATTGGCGAATTGCCTTCCTGGATTGATTTAGCTGTAAACACCGATGGGATAGACTTTGCCAAAATGGATTGGACTCCGGCTGAAGTTAGCTCTGCTGAGGACCTTCTTCAACTCCTGGATAAATCTGTTCAAAAAGCACTGGACGCCTTGCAGAAAGTAACAGACGAAGACCTTTTAAAAACCTGGACGATAAAAAACGACGGCCAACTGCTGCAGGCAATGACCAGGTATGAATCGATCCGCCATGCCTATAGCCAGACAACGCATCACCGCGCGCAATTGGGTGTTTTCCTGCGTTTGCTGGATATTCCGATCCCGGGAAGTTACGGGCCCAGTGCCGATGATCCGGGCATGTAAATCATTTACATTACATAAAAAAGTAACGGCTTTAAGAAATGAAAGTCTTAAAGCCGTTACTTTTTCAAATTAAAGTTCCTTCAAAAGTTTATTTCCAAAATTCACATAATCCGCATTGCCAGCCTCTTTGGCGAGTTCAATCGTTTTTTGCGCAGTGGCCTTTGCACCGGCTTTATCGCCCATTGCCTTTTGAATTCTCGCTTTTTGTAAAAATATAAAGAATGCCTTTGGATTTTCTTCAGTGGCTTTGTTGATATACTCGAGCGCTTTCTTATAATTTTTATCATAATCATAATAAAAATTAGCCGCCTGGTAATAAGGAGGCTTGTCGCTTTGCAAAGCAGATTCTATCTGCGTGCGGATCCTGTCTTTAATATTGGTAGTAATTGGCAGGCTCACCTGAGTATTGGCCCACTTTAAAAGAAGATTACAACTTTCATTTTTCAGGTCAGAAAACTGCATGGTAAAAGTTTCTGTTTTTTCCTTTTGCAATACCACCGGAGCTTTATAATGAAGTACATCATTGCCGGTTGTAAATCCTTCTGAACCCGGATAGGCTGTGCCTTTACTTAGCACAATATCCCATTGGCTTTTTTCAGGAATAGTATAGATGACATAAGAACCACTGTCAAGTTCTTTGCCTCCTACCGTAACTTTATCGCTGAAATGAATGCTCGTAGCCGCGTTCGCGCCGGTTCTCCACGGTTTACCTAAAGGCACCAACTCAGAACCTACTCCAAAAGCCTGGCGACCTTTAAGGCCCGGACGACTATAGATTAATGTTATTTTCCCAAGCCCAAAATCCTGAATAATGGTTTGGGTAGGACTGGGAGCGGGCATGTTTACCTGCGCATCCGAAGGGATATAAAAGGCTATTAATGCAATAGCAATAATTAATAATTTCTTCATATTGATGTTTTTTACAAACATACAGATTAAGTCAATATCTCCTCGTTTATCAACTTATATAAAACACAAAGATTTTATAAAGATTACCCGGATAATAATAAATGGTTTCGACAAAATATCGATAGGAACAGAGGTAAAAAAAATTGGCGTTGTTGGCCGTTCGCCTGAAATATAAAACTATTTTTTTGTTTGTTTACTGTTGAATTTAATTGGAAACTAATGCTAATGCCTCTGATAAATTTCTAACATTTATCTTGCAGAAAATTTTTTGTAAATGAAAAAAGTCGGAATACTTGGCGGAGGCCAGTTAGGAAGAATGTTATTGCAGGCTGCAGCCAATTATCCAGTAGAAACTTTTGTTTTGGAAAAGGACGACCAATGTCCTGCTGCACATTTGTGCAGTCATTTTACTAAAGGCGATATCACCAAGTTTGACGATGTATATAATTTTGGCAAAAGCCTTGATGCCATCACCATTGAAATAGAGTCGGTAAATATTAAGGCTTTACAAAAACTCGAAGCAGAAGGCGTCAGGGTTTACCCAAGGCCTCATGCATTGGAAATTATAAAAAATAAGGTCGGGCAAAAAAAATTCTACAAAGAAAATGATATTCCTACCTCGCCATTTGTAATTACCTCCAAAAAAGAAGAATTGCATAATTATTTACATTTTTTGCCGGCGGCGCATAAACTGGCGATGGGCGGCTATGATGGAAGAGGCGTACAACTTTTAAAAAATGAAAATGATTTAGAAAAAGGCTTTGATGAAGAAGCAGTGCTGGAAAAATTAGTCCAGATTAAAAAAGAAATTTCTATCATAATAGCAGTGAGCAATGATGGAAAAACTGCAATTTATCCGCCTGTGGAAATGGTTTTTAACCAGGACCTCAATTTACTGGAATATCAATTGTGCCCTGCCAATATCAATGAAAAAATTGTATGGAAGGCAGAAGCCATATCATTAGCGGTGGTGAAGAATCTTAAAAGTGCAGGTATCTTTGCTATAGAACTATTCATAGACATTGATGACAATGTTTTGGTAAACGAAACAGCGCCACGGGTTCACAACAGTGGGCATCATACGATTGAAGCGGCATATTCTTCTCAATTCGATATGCTATGGAGAGTTATAATGGAATATCCTTTAGGATTTACCAAACCCATCATGCATTCAGCAATGGTAAACCTGATAGGCGCTGAAAATCATAAGGGAACCGCTGTTTACGAAAATCTCAACGAGGTATTGAAGATTGAAAATGCTTTCGTTCATATTTATGGGAAAAAAGAAACGAGACCGGGAAGAAAAATGGGCCATGTAACAGTTTTGAGTAATGAAAGACAGGAACTAATTCACGTAGCAAATAAAGTGAAACAGCTTTTGAAGGTAATCTCCTAAAATAGCGAAGGATTTTACGAGTTTAAACGTCAAATACATTCAGCAGAAAATCAGCTTATAAATGAAATTGAACTACGGCAGGCTTTTATCAGCCATTATTATATTTTTCCTTTGTTCCTGCGGTAATAATTCCAACAAAATCCAGCCACCTAAAGCGGGTTCAGCAAGGTCAGATCCGCCTGCGCTGGCTGTACAGGGATATATTATTCACCCATCTGTTTTGCATTCAAGTATTGAAGTTGCGGGAACTTTGTTGCCCTTTGAAGAAACAGAAATTCATCCTGAAGTTTCAGGCAAAGTAACCTACTTATCCATCCGCGAAGGCGCTCATGTAAAAAAAGGTACCTTACTCGCCCGGCTTTTTGATGGAGATCTACAGGCACAGCTTCAAAAACTAAAAGTCCAATTGCAAGTGGCTCAAAAAACCAAGGAAAGACAGGAAGAGCTTTTGAAGATTGGAGGAATCAGCCAGCAGGATTATGATCTAAGCGCACTGGATGTAAGCAGCATCAAAGCAGATATCCAGGTGATGCAGGCTTCAATTGACAAAACGATTATTCGCGCTCCGTTTGACGGAAAAATTGGATTTAAAAATATCAGCATTGGCGCATTCATAACCCCATCAACTATAATTACCACTATTCGCCAGGATTCCAGATTGAAACTGGAATTTAGTGTTCCGGAAAAATATACGCCTACAGTACAATTGAATAATGTGATTTATTTTACAACAGAAGCATCGCCTAAAAAATACGAAGCAAAAATCTATGCTACGGAATCAGGTATTACCCAGGAAAACAGGAGTCTTAAAGTGCATGCTGTAGTGGAAAATACAGACAAAAATATTACCGCCGGTTCGTTTGCAAAAGTCGCTTTCGATATGGGTGATAATAATGATGCGATAATGATTCCCACACAAGCCATTATTCCTGAAGCAAGAGATAAAAAAGTAATTGTATTTAATGGTGGGATTGCCGATTTTAAAGTAGTTACCACGGGAACAAGGGACTCAGCAAGAGTTGAAATCTTAAGCGGGCTTTCCATTGGCGACACGGTAATTACCACTGGTTTACTTTCCATTAAACCGGGAAGTGAAATTAAACTTTCATCTATAAATTAACCGATCAAACTCGTGAATATCTCTGAAATAAGTTTACGAAGGCCGGTGCTTGCCATAGTTTTAAACGTAACAATCGTTTTATTTGGCATTATCGGTTTTAAATTTTTGGGGGTAAGGGATTATCCGGCAATTGATCCTCCTATTATTTCCGTAAGAACTTCGTATGCCGGTGCCAATTCCGACATTATTGAATCGCAAATAACGGAGCCTCTTGAAAAGGCTATTAATGGAATTCCGGGAGTAAAAAATATCAGTTCTTCCAGCAACCAGGGAAGTAGCCGGATCAATGTTGAATTTGAATTGAGCGTAGACCTTGAAACTGCTGCCAACGATGTTAGAGATAAAGTGTCACAGGCCACCCGAAGTTTACCGCAGGATATTGATGCGCCTCCCGTAGTCTCCAAAGCAGATGCCAGTGCACAACCCATTATCGCGGTTACGGTCCAAAGCAGTACACGAAATCTTCTCCAGGTAACAGAATATGCCGAAAATAATATTGTTGAGCGGCTGCAAACGATTCCCGGAGTAAGCTCTATTTCTGTTTGGGGAGAAAAAAGATATGCCATGCGTATCTGGTTTAAGCCTGACAAAATGCAGGCGTATGGAATTTCTATGACGGATGTGCAAACCGCTTTATTGACACAGAGCGTTGAATTGCCTGCAGGGAAAATTTCTGGGAACACCACTGAACTATCAGTCCGCACGTTCGGTAAATTAAATACAGAAGAACAATTTAATAACCTGATCGTCAAAAATATCGGGGGAGTAAATATTAAATTGAAAGATGTAGCCGACGTGGTTTTGGGACCCGAAAACGAAGAATCCGGATTGAAAGAAAGTGGTGTGCCGATGATCATGCTGGCTATTATACCACAGCCCGGCGTCAATTACGTAGCCATCGCCAATGAATTTTATAAAAGATTAAATGATATAAAAAAGGAAGTTCCCCAGGATCTGAGAATGGACGTGGCCTTTGATCAGACCAAATTTATTAAAAAATCTATTTCTGAAGTAGAAGAAACATTGCTGATTGC
>JBIQMJ010000048.1:7120-17496 GCA_044463445.1 Segetibacter koreensis | reverse complement strand
CAGTTCATTCCAAAACCGAATGCCCTTAAAATAATCAGAGGTGATCGTGTGGCCGGCTTTAATCTCAATAGGGAATAACTTTTCTCCTTCATCAACAAGTATATCCACCTCATTTCCTTTGTTGTCACGCCAAAAATAAATATTGTCTGACTTTCCTTCATTAAATCGCTTTTTTATTAATTCGCTAACAATGAAGCTTTCAAATATACTTCCCCTGAGAGGATGCATGTTCAATTGATCTTTTTGTTGAATTCCCAGGAGACTGCACAATAATCCGGTATCATAAAAATATAATTTGGGCATTTTAACTACCCGCTTATTAAAATTTTGATGGTGAGGCCGAAGCAGATGAATAATAAAACAACTCTCTAACACGCTAATCCAGGCTGCAATTGTTTTACTATCTACCCCCACTTCTACTCCAAGGCTGCTCATATTTAGCAATTGCCCCGTCCTGCCAGCGCAAAGTTTCAAAAAGCGTTCAAACGCTGCTAAATCTGTAATGTTCTTAATGAGCCTGACATCTCTTTCTACATAGGTGCGGATATAATTAGGGAACCATTTTGCAGGGGAAATTTTTTGAGTATATATGGGAGGATAAGAACCCTGGTATATCAGGTCATTCAGATGAGTTGGAAGAAGGTCAGCGTTTTCAAGTTCTTTGATAGAAAAAGGCAAAAGAAATAAATAAGCAATCCGGCCGGCCAGGCTTTGAACAATGTTGTTTTGCATGATAAAATTGTTCGAACCGGTTAGAATATATTGTCCGGGCTTGTCAGATTCATCAAGAATCTGCTGTAAATACGAAAATATTTCGGGGGCATTTTGAATTTCATCGAAAATGACTCCCTCCTTATATTGAGCCAAAAACCCACGGGGATCTTCAAGCGCAAAACGTTTTTGATCGGGATTTTCTAACGAAACATATTTCTTACCAGGAAAAGAGTTTTTAGTTAAAGTAGTTTTACCGGATTGTCTCGGCCCTACAACTGCCACGGCTTTAAATTGCCGGCTTAGCGTATGTAATTCCTGTTCTGCAATTCGTGAAATCATAAAATAAAGGTACAATTTCGGAATTAGATTCCGAAATTGTACCGAGAGGGTTTTCATTTAACCCAGAACAAAATTTTCGTTCTCTTCCCCTGTAAGGACAGAAAATAATTTCATTTTTGTTTATCAGGCTAAACAATTTTTACCAATTTTGTTTACTGTAGTAAACAAAATAATTTATGGAAGAGTTATTCAAAAATATTGGCAAAAACTGCGTTTCTCTTTCCTTTAAAAATTAAAATACAGTAAATAAAGAAATAGGCCGAAATCTTATTTCCCCTTCGCGTTATCCCCTTTGTGTTATTCGTGTTCTGTGTGGCTAAAAAATAAAATTTTATCATTGTTTGGTAGAAAAATTTTATTGTTCTTCAAAAATTACAAAAATCGCCCTATCAGAGTGCAATTTCATTATCTTTCTGCACTGTTGTAGTGCATACTGGCTTTTGATACATTCCGGTAAAGGTGATTCTTCAAATTTTTCTATAATAGCTGCGGTTTCTGAATCAATTCCAGGTTTAAAACTTTTTTATTTTTTAACGAAAAGCAAAAAGAAGCCGAAGATGAATTAATTCCCTCAACTCTCAACCCTAAAACTCCTAAACTCCTCAACCCCTTAACTTTTTCTCAATGCTCTCAGCCACTCTTCCTAAATCCTCCTCACTCAAATTACTACCTGATGGCAGGCAGAGCCCATTCTCAAATAATTCTTCTGAAACTTTATTTCCATAAAATGGAAAATCTTTAAACACAGGCTGCAGGTGCATAGGTTTCCACAAAGGCCGGGATTCAATATTTTCCTGGTTAAGTGCCAGGCGAATATCCTCTCTTGTGATTCCGCCAGTTTGATTAGGATCCACGAGAATCGTTGTCAGCCAGCGATTACTGAAAAATCCTTCCGGCTCGTTTACAAAAGAAGTTCCCGGAAAATCTTTAAACGCATTTTTATAAAAAACAAAATTCTTTCTTCTTTGTTCAATTCTTTCCGGCAGCACTTCCATCTGGCCGCGTCCGATAGCAGCGCAAATATTGCTCATGCGATAGTTGTAACCAATTTGTGAATGCTGGTAATGCGGCGCCGGGTCACGGGCCTGTGTAGCGAGGAAAGTTGCCCGTTTGATATAGTCGGCGTTTTTTGAAACCATCGCCCCACCGCCGGAAGTGGTGATTATTTTATTTCCATTGAACGACAGGATGGCCATTTCTCCAAATGTCCCGCATTTAACTTCCTTAATGGATGATCCAAGCGCTTCCGCGGCATCTTCAATGATGGGAATTTCATATTTCTCCCCAATCTCAATGATCTGCTGCATTTTAGCAGGCATTCCATAAAGATGAACCGGGATAATTGCCTTTGGCCTTTTCCCTTTTGCAATCCTTTTTTGGATTGCCTCTTCAAGGATATCCGGATCCATATTCCAGGTGTCCTTTTCGCTATCAATAAAAACAGGAATCGCCTGCAGGTAACGAATCGGGTTGGCAGAAGCTGAAAAAGTCATGCTTTGGCAAATCACTTCATCATCTCTTTGCACATCCAGCAGGATCAGCGCCAGGTGCAAGGCAGCAGTGCCGGCACTCAATACGGCTACGTGGCTATTGTTACCGAGATAATTTTCGATATCTTTTTCAAATCCATCTACATTTGGGCCAAGCGGCGCTACCCAATTGCTGTCAAATGTTTCCGTTACAAATTTCCGTTCGCTGCCCCCCATGTGTGGGGAGGAAAGCCATATTTTTGAATTCATTAAATTGCTTATGCTTTTTAATCTACTAGTAATTCTTCAAATGACCGTACCACTTTATCCACTGCCGAATGTGGCAAATTTTGTTTGTGAATGTTTGTTCCACAACTTTGTATGCAGATTGTAAACCATCCGAATTTTTTAGGAACAATGAAATCTTTAAAAGTGTTATCCCCGACAAAAACAAATTCTTTATTCGGATATTTATTTTTGAAGTATAAAAAATTCCTTTCATCTGGTTTTTCAGACCCAAACTCCTCTGAGATAATTGTATCCTGAAAATAATCTTCCAAAGACAAAGCTTTCAACTTGTTTCGTTGAGTTATACTTCGCCCGTCAGTTATAAGTCCTGCAGGAATATTGCGGATAGACAAAAAATCCAAAAATTTTTTAACGTCATTTTTCAATCTTATATCCGGCGTATGATACCGGTATAGTTCTAACAAGTAAGAAATCGTAATAGAAGAATTTGAACTTCCAAATAATTTTACGATCCATTCGAAAACATTTTCTTTCTTTACGTATCGCTTCCACATTTCATCAAAAAGATTAATTTTAATTTTCTTCTCTAACTCTTCAGAAATATGCCTGTAAGCTGATCGCAAGTAATCAATTTCCTGGTAAAGCGTATCATCCAGGTCGAAAATAAAATAACTGTTTGAATTAATTTTTGAAATCATGAACCAATACTTCATCATCATAACGTAACATCAGTAAATTATTTTCCCAATCTTCAGTATAATCGATTGATTGATTTAAAAAATACTCCTCAATTAACCATTTTGGAAAGTTTGCCCCTGCATTATAACTCAATGGATACCCACCTCCAAAACGGGGATTTATTTCAATCGCAGTTATCACAGAGGTTATTTTATTTAAAAATACCTGGACGGTTAAGCATCCTACAGCCCCCGTAATCTGATTTAATTTTTCTTTCAGGAAACCAACCACCCGATTCTTTTGAGTGAGACCCTTATTTACCTCTCCGGCTCGAACCAAAATTCTTTTCCTTGGAACAATGCACTTCACTTTATTATCTTTTCCAAAATACATATCAACTGTATATTCATCATTTTCTTCTTTATTAATATATTCCATAAAAAGGAGTTTCTCATTTGATAAATGATACGCTGTCAAATTTTCTTCTTTTTTAATCAAATACGTATCAGCACTTAGACTGCCATCATAAGGCTTAATAAAAAGTGGGAAAGAAAGACTTGATTTTTCCATTATTCGGGGAACAGTTATCGAGCGATTTTGAAAGAAATTACTAGATACTCTTTTGTCACGACAAATTGAAATAAATTGTTCATCTGAAATAATGACCTCTATTCCATACGATCCGAATAACTGTTTACTTTTCGAAAGCGTCAACAGCTCTGTATCTATTGTTGGCACAACCATTAAAATATTTTCACTTACACACAGGTCAAGAAGTTCTTTAATGTATTCAGGATCAGTGACCCTTTTTACCTGAAAATATTTATCAGAAACATTACATGCTGCGCTAATTTCGGGAGTCATATCCGTTGTGAATACTCTGCCATCCGGATAAACATTCTTCAGTTCCTTTTGAAAAGCCCTAACTAAAGAAACACGCTGACCGGCTGAAGTAATTAATATATTCAAACTATTATTACTTTTCAGTTCCTTCAAAAAATGGCATTGTTGCATGCCCTTTCTGGCTTATATCCTTAACCAGGAAAACATTTTTGACTGTCACAAAGAAAATTTTTACGTCTAAAGAGAATGATACATGATCTACGTACCACACGTCGTAACCAAACTTTTGTTCCCAACTGATGGCATTGCGGCCATTTACCTGTGCCCAACCGGTAATACCGGGCTTTACTTCATGTCTTCTTTTTTGTATATCATCATATAAAGGAAGGTATTCTACAAGCAAAGGCCTTGGCCCAATCAAACTCATATCCCCTTTTATTACATTTAGCAATTGGGGGATTTCATCCAAAGAAGTTTTGCGAATAAATTTTCCTACGATGGTAAGACGCTTTGCGTCCGGCAATAAATTACCATTCCTATCTTTGCAGTCAGTCATCGTTTTAAACTTGATCACTTTAAATAATTTTTCTTTTTTCCCAGGTCTTGCCTGAAAGAAGAAAGCTTTGCCTTTATTAGCGATCATTAATATAATCCATACTATAACAAAAACTGGCGATAAGATCAGAAAGCCTGTTAAAGCAAGATTGAAGTCGAAAACATGCTTTAAATATTTTTTATAGAACACTTTCAGTCAGTAAATGAAGAAATAATTAAGATTTAATTTCAAGTCTCAAAAAGATTATCCCTTGTTCACAGACGTTTTCTCCAATCGTTGATACTCTTTCAATATTTCGTTCCAAACATACCGTTGTTCATAACGGCCAGTAATTTGATCGCGGGCATTCTTTTTCAACTGAACATATAAATCTGCGTCTTTTAAAAGATGGCTCATAGCCTGAAATAATGCGGCTTCATTTTTTGGAGCGATAATTATGCCATTCACACCATTTTTAATAATCTCATTACATCCATTAATATCGGTAACAATAGAAGGCAAACCCATCGCTCCTGCCTGCATTACTACGTTAGGAAAACCTTCGCGATAGCTGGGAAAAACCAAAGCGTCAGCAATTGCAAAATACCCTCTGACATCCGGCTGATAGCCTGTACTGATAATACCTGGATGTGTATTAATTACCTCTATTGTTTTTGGGGAAAGGGGGTCCAACTCTGGTTCCTGTGGCCCGATCAGCAAAAGTTTTATTTTATTATTTTGCGTATAGAGCTGTTCAAAGGATGAAACCAATTCATTAAGGCCTTTATCCGTAACCAGCCTGCCAACAAATATGTATATAAATTCATCGGATTTAATTTTAAGCTGATTCTTAAGGGACAGTTTTTGCTCCTCTGAAAAATGATCAGTAGAAAAGTAAGAAGTATCAATACCATTTGTACTTCCCTCTCCAATCACTTTTAATTTTTTGTCACTGCAAAATTTATTGTTTAAAATGATCTCCTTCATCTTGAAGGAATTTGGATAGATATGCGTTGCACAGGCATAAGTAAGTCTCTCTACCATATTCAATAATCTTCTTTTGCTTCTCTTAATCTCTAATAAAGGTAGACCTGCAATAGTATGTAAACGGAAAGGCACACCAGCCAGTTTAGCAGCTAACATTCCAACTGTTCCTGCTTTAGGTGTATGTGTGTGGACGATAAAGGGTTTTTCCTTCTTAAAAATTTTATAGAGTAATAAAACAGCTATCAAATCCTTTAAGGGACTAATACGGCGCGTCATTTCCACAGATTTCACAGGTACACCTTCCTTTTTTTCTACTGCTTTTAACAATTCACCTTCGCTCGAAATACCAATTACGTCATAATAATTGCTCATGAATCGTAATTGGCCATCTAATAAAGTATAAAGTGAAACAGGAATCGTTGTAATACGAATTATGGTTTTGTTAAACATAAATTAATAACATATACTTACCAAATAAAATATCAATTGAAGATTATTTGCTCAGTATTTTTTTGCAAATTCCTATCTGAAAAGACGTGCTTTTTACCATCTTTAATGATCAAAGCATTTTGAAATTTAAGTACAATCTTATTATTGGAAGAGTAAACTGGCAATTTTAAGCCTGAAGATCGACTATTTTTCCAAATAGGATTAAGAACATCTATTTCGCCGCCAGCATTAATAAATTTTCTATTAGGTAAATCAAAAAAATACCCCATACCATAATTCGAACCATCGTCAATGCAATTGCTAATTTCTATCCCGACATTTTTTTTGGATACACTCACAAATCCAACAAGGACCGTAAGAATTCCATATTCAGCATTGTTATAAGTGGTGATATTATTTAACATAATGTCTTTTAATTCTCCATTGCCATTATTAGGCTCAATATCAATGCCGGAACTTGGCATAGTACCATTTGTATTAGAAATTAACGAGTTAATGATGGAGATATTACTTCCATCAATTATACTTATACCATTTCTTCGATTATTATCAAGCCAAGCCCCATCAATAAAAATATTTCCAGATTCTTGATTTTTAGCTAGATCATTTATGTAAATTCCATCACCCCAGCAATTAGATATTATGGGTTGAATAATCCTAACATTTTTGGAATTAGTTATTGCAATTCCAAATCCCCATTCACCTTTTGTTCCAATATGCCGGATTCTGTCTCCCTTAATTCTAGGAAAATACACTTTTACATCATGTACATTGTTAATTCCAATAACCTGATACCATGCTTGACTTGAAGGAACCATCAATAACGATGAACTATCCCTGAAGATGACAGTACTTCCAGTATTTAAATAAATTCCTGAAGTCATAATAGGAAAATTTGGCATTAAAACGACACTGTTCAAATTAATACCTTTTTGAAGTTCATTTGTGTAGTCAACGGTACCATCCAACACATAATTTTTTGGTAGGAAATTTGTCAAATCTACTGCCGAATCCTGTAGATGCTTTACATCAGTTGTATATTGTTGATCAAGTCGAGGTATGTAATCAGATGGTACTCTCTTATAGCTAAAAGCTTGCCCCTTACAAGCAGCTGCAATAATAACTACAACAAATACAAAATAAAATGATTTAAGAATGTACATAACTATTTAAAGTCATTCTGATTTTTAATTTATGTTAAAAAATAACCGTAAAAACTGTATCATATCTAAACCTAACATTCAAAAAAAGTTTTGAAGGAATCGAGATAGTTGTGATAATCAAATGTTTTCGAGTCATAGCATCTATTTTTCATTTCAAAAATAGCTTCACTGGTAATAGAGAGGGCACGTTTTAAGGACGCTTCAACGGAATCTTTTGATGTGGAATCTATGACCCACCCATTTACTCCATCTTTAAGATAATCGGTAACGTTGCTATTTTCATTTGTGAGAACTGGAATTCCGCACGAAAAGGACTCAACAAACTTGGTCGGAAAACCTGCTTTTGTCGATCTGGAATTGTGCCTGAGGAACAAAGAATAATCCACTGATTTTAATTTCGCAATAACAATGAGATGAGGAGCCACACCATAAAAGATAAGCGAATCGTCGAGAAATAATAATGCATCTTTTAGATTGGGGAAATTTCTTTCTATCTCTTCCCTTTTTATTCCGAAGACGTGAAATTGAAATAATACATTCTTTTTTCTCAATTGATATAACGCTTCGATTATCCAATCGATCCTATCTTTATAGGAAGGTTCTGAATAAAGTGAAAAAGGTGTGCCTGCGTAGAGCAGTTGGACAGGTCTTAATTGCAATTGTAAATTATTTTTCCATTTCTCATCAGAGATATCAACTAGAGGAGGAATTTTTATAGTCTTGGTACCTTTTTTAGAATAAAACTCGTACAAGTAATTGCTTATTGCGATGACACCATCCAATTTCGGATTTAGCACGCGCATTCTGAAATAAACGTCTGCATAGCGGATTAAAAAATTTATTAAACTATTTCCCTTTTTCTTAATCTCATACCATTCAGTACTATCGGCATAAATTTTATACCCCATTCTTTTTCCCAGCTTTTTTAAATTCCATCCTAATAACGCTGGAAGATTATATCCAATAATAGCATATAAATCCTCATATTTATCAATTATTTCTTTGTAAATTTGAATGTTTACAAGATACTTCAACCATTCCCAACCGCTCGAGGGTTTCTCCCTTTCGTAGCAGTCAAAGCCGAAAAAAACTTTTCTTTCCCACTGAGGATGAGCTGATTCCCTTTTAGTTGCACCTATAAACACTACATTGTAACCTAGATCTCTAAAAGCTTTCCCATTTGCAATTACTCTATGAGCAGCGGCATTTTTATCTGGAAGTTCGAAACTACCTATTATTATTATTGTTTTGCCTTTTTGTTTTGATAGCACGATTAATAGTATTCGTTTAAGTCTTCTTTTTTAACACGGAAATTAATGTCACTATAAATAACATTTGTGAGTATTAAACGGATTTGTTTTCCATTTCTATTAATTCAAATATTTTATAACATTGGGTGATTGGATTTTTATTTTCAATTACGAATTTTTTAGCGCTGGCTGATTTTTTTAATAATTCTGTCGTGTCCGTTGACAATATTTCTTCAATTTTAACTTTTAGCGCTTTAACTGATGGGTCCATGATCGAAAAGCAGTAATCGTAATATATCTTAGGGATCCCAGGAAGTTTATACATTAAGGTAGGAACCCCTGATCCTAAATATTCAAGTGTTTTCGAAGGAAAAGAATACTTTGTATAATCCGCTTCTGCCGTTCTGGGATTAACTAATAGGAAAGATTTTTTTTGCAGTTCCAGAACGTTTTCCCTCGGAATTTGACCTAAATATTGAATTCGATTGTCAATCTTAGCAGCTGCTAATATTTCATTTTTAGAGTTTCCGTCTCCACAAATTACCAGTTTTAATTGTGGATCTCTTAATAGCATAAAAGCATTCACTAGATTTAAAATACCATAACGCTTATCTAAATGTCCGGAATAAAAGATAACCTTCTCTTCTAAAGTTGATAGCTGAGTTACAGAATTTTCTTCATTATTGTCCGAATCAAAAATTCCTTCCATAACGACAAATTTCTTTCCATCAAGAGGTAATTTTTCCTGCATATCTGATGTAATCAACACAAAAGCATCAATTGATTTTAGAGCGGTATTTATGACTGGAGTAGATTGTTTTACAAAACTTTTATAAAAAAGATTTGTAGGCTTATTCATGAATTCTACTAAATCAGGTAAAAGAAGGCAGACGTTTACACTAGCTTGAATCCGTTTAATTCTCAAAGCTGCTTTTAGGAAGGGTAAGTAGGCAGAATAAATCAAAATTGTTTTTTCGCCATTACTTTTCTTAATCCATTTTTTTATTAACCGTACTGCCTTAATATAAATAAAATAGTTTTTTAAACCAGCAATATTAAAATATGAGACACTTTTAACTTCAACCCCAGATATAGCCTCATTGGCTTGTCTAATTTTTATGGATCTAGAGAAAATGGGAAAGCCTCCCACGAACGGAAAGTTTAACACGTGAAGACGCTTATAATAGTAAGAAAGACCTTTGATTACTGAATATTGAAGCGAATTTGCAGCATATTGGATATTTCTTTTGCTATTTGCTTCAATATCACTTCTGAGTTTTTCTGGGATTAGCCCAAACAGCAGCAATACATCACGTTTTGATGTTGTTTCATGGGTTTTATCATTGTTTATCATAAAGAAGCTAAATGAAGAAAAATAATTATTTACTTTGAAAAGGTGCAGTCTGTAGAAAATGAAGAAGGCTCCCTGATAATTTCGAATAGTCGAAGGTGTTCTGGACAAACCTTTTCCCATTGCAAGCAACAAGTAAAGCGACTTCATAATTATCAATAATATATGAAAGTTTTTTTGCATATAATTCGGCATTTTCTGGCTCTACTAACCATGCGGTTGTTCCATCTTCTATATAATTTTCTATTTCTCCAACAGAAGTCATTAATGTTGGCACGCCAGTTGCTAAATATTCCCCCAACTTTGTAGGGAAGCCCCCAGCAGCTCTTTGTGTAAAGGGCTGTGAAG
>JBIQMJ010000048.1:0-7110 GCA_044463445.1 Segetibacter koreensis | reverse complement strand
GTGAAGAGACTAATATATAACTTTGCGATAGTATAATTGGTACTGCTTCGTTTTCAACACGTCCCATAAGCAAGACTCTTTCTTGTAAGGATAATTTTTTTATCAACTTTATGATTATGTCTCTATCAATAGAAGAAGGTTGGCCATAAAGTCTTAGATTCAACCACGGATACTTTTTACTAATCCTGTAAAAAGCTTCAATAATATTCGTTACGTTATCCTTTGCTAATTCAAGGTTACCCATATAACACAAATATTTTTCAGTATAACTGTTCGTTCTTTTCTGTTTAAATCGAGTAAGGTCAGTTATACAGGGTAGAATGAAAGTCGGCTTTTTCACTATTTTATTATAAAAAAAACTAAGGCTTGTTGTCATAAAGACCATTGCATCAACATATTGCAAAGCTATCTTGTAAAAAAATCTTTTTACCAGGGAAATGTCATTCTTCAGATATTTTCTAATAGGAACTGGGTATTCATCGGCTACAAAAACAACCTTAATTTTTAACATTCTTGACAAGCCGACAAAAGTAAATAATATGCGTAACCAGTCAGAACTGATAAAAATATAATCAAACTTCTTTTTCCGGGATGCGGAAATTATTCTAAAAGATGTAATTATTATGTAATATGGGTGGCTTAATTTTCGTAGAAAAAATTTTTTTGGATATGTTCTTTTTTTAGGATAGTGAAATTTGACTCCGTATATATCGCCATCAACGGGTAGATCCGATTCCGTTTTATCAGTGGGGAAGTAAATAAATACTTCAGTATCCACTTTTTGTTCAACCAATCCCCGAGCATAACTAAGTATTCTAACAGTTGGAGCAAGCCCAGTTGGAAATGGATAACCACAGACGATTGCGATTCGTTTAATTTGCTTTTGCATAATCTACATAATAGTTACTTGACAGCTTCTTTCTAATGGGAATATGTAAACCCCATATTATTATAAAGAAATAAAAGGGGCGTACCGTTATATCCTGCGAAAAAGCTAGAATGAGAAGCAATATAAAAAAATACATGCCGGAAGAACGATTACCAGAAAGCAGAAAAAAAATTCTGTTACATGAACGGTAAAGAAAAACGTAATACAAGATGCCAACGATGAGTCCAAATTTAACGAATACGTAAGTGAGCCCGTTTGCAGTAGAAGTTGCCTGAGTAAAATCTTTTATTACAGTAGATGCCCCGTCGCCCACTCCAAAGAACGGAAAATCTTCTATTACTCGAAAGTGTATTATTGCCGCCCCAAATCTACTATCCCCCCTATTTTGCGACGATTGAATTTGCGCCTCTACCTTGTTTTGCATAAAATTTAATTGAGAGACTTCAACAGCCGCAAATACTAAAAGTGGGAAAAATATAATTTTATAGGAAGGCTTTGAAAAAAAAAGTGAGTACACAAATAGTATGTAAAAACAAGCAATATAGCCAGTTGTTGAAAAAGTTGTAATTAGTGTCCCTAAAAATATTAAATTTTTTACTTGGATTAACTTTCGGGTAAGGAATAAATTAAAGAATAATGCTACATTTAGAAATATTGCAAACATCCCCGGTTCCCAAAAAGGACCACTGTTTCTATTGTAGAGACTAGAATAATTTTTGAAATTATATATAATTATGTTTCTATTTTCCTCATCGCTAATTTGTCTATTGAGAGACTTAAAAAAAGGTGCAATTCTACTGATCATACTCATGAAGGAATCTGAATACGTCAAGAAAAAACACATTAAGCTTACTAACGCAAGAAAGTAGAGAACGTTTATATAATATTTAATTATTTTCTCTCCTACCACTGTTGCTATGCAGTAGGAGAAAACGAGGACTAAAAGTAAATAAATGCTTGAGAAGATATTTCGGTTGTATTCTAAAAAAGTTTGAATTAAACTAAGCAAAAAAAATAAGATAACTATTTTTATTATGTAGGGTTCTATTTTATGCTTCTGTCGAATAAATTCGAATATTGCAACGACAACTATTGGTATAATAAAAACTTGAGAGCGAAAAAAATACTCAAATCCAGTAGTTGCAAGTAAAGAAACAAGAAGTAGATATGAAATTAGCAAATTGGATCTATTATGGGAGATGGTAATAGCCCTATTCATCAAATAACCTTTAATCTATTTTTAAGGTCAACTGCCAGCACTATACATCTGATAAACATACCAATAGTGATAATTCCAAAAACACCTGAAACTCCTATAATTTTTCGAAATGATATTGCAATTAAAATTGATAAAACAGCAATGAGAGTTCCCCAAATTGCCTGACTCTTAAAATGAGACATCCCATTAAGAAAAGTACAAGAAATAGTATTCCAAACGGACAACGCGGTGAATAAAATTCCAATTCCAACTATATTAAATGACGGAATAACCGTTTTATTTTTAGTCCAAAAGAAGATTAAACTTTTAGTAGAAAAAAGCAAAATTAAAAATAGCGGAACTCCTATCAATATCATTATTTTCATACTTTTTTCGTACAATCTTTTTAACCAATTTATATCATGTTTTGAATAAGCATCAGCCACAGCGGGCCAAAATGGCAAAAATGCCATATTAAAAAATAATAATATAAAATTAAGTAACCGCATTAACACCAAAAAACTCGCACTTTCACTTAAGCCAAATGATGAGGATATTATGAAAGGAGTAATACTGTTAATCAAAAAAAAAGAGACGGTAGCACCTAAACCTATGATTCCTATTCGTAATATTTTTTTCAATTGGATTACATTAAAATCTTTAAAAGAAAAATGGAGAACGGGATATTTCCAATATAGAATTACGAGTCCACCAAGTAACAATATATTCGGTATACCATTCATAATGAATATAAAGACCGGTAAGCTTTGATTACTGTAAACCGCGAAAAACAATAAAATTAATGACAAAACTCGGGCGCCAATACTAATAATTTTTGGATAAAATCCTTCCTGGAAGGCATCAAAACTCCTTTGTACTAGCCCCCCTAATAGCCCTATAGCCACTACAATAATTGCCATTTTAGTAGAAGGCAGAATTTCCAAAGCGATTTTCGAATCAGAATATTTAAACCACGACTCAACATTCAAAAAAGGGATAACAAACTGTGCTAAACCAATTATTATGCACGAAACAAAGAAACAAACTACAAAAGTTGATGTAAAGGATTGGCGGAGTTTCATCTCATCGTGTTTTGCTATTGCGTACGACATTGTATTTTGCATTCCTATTCCCATTCCAAAATCAGTAAAAGTTATAAAAGAAAAAGTTGTAGACAGAGTCATCCATAAACCGTATCTTTCTTGACCAACACCATTCAACACTAGTGGAACACTGATCACCGCTGCAACCATTTGGGTAACTTGAGCAATTAGCGAAATGAAAGATGTTTTAAAAGCTTTTTTATATCTTTCATCTTTAATTTTCTTGAATCTTTTTAATTGAATTTTAACCATTCCTATTTCCTCATTGGGTAGGTCGAATCATTTTGTCTTAGTATTTGTCTTAGTATTTGTCTTAGTATTATACATGTAGAAAAAACTATCTCCTCAAAATCCTCCTCCACCACCCTTTTTCCTTCACATCATCAGTGTACCCATACCCGTATCCATATCCATAACCATATCCATACTTATTAATTCCTCTCCCTTTGATCCCGTTAAACACAATTGCGGGATTCTTCAGGCTTTGGGTGCGTAATTTTTCAGCCAGCTTTTTCAAAAATATTTTTGGAGTGTAGGAATCCCTGACCACATATAAACTTACATCGCACATCGGCGAGATAATAAAGGAATCGGTGACCGGGTTGACCGGCGCCGTATCAATGAGGATGTAGTCAAAATGAGTATTCAAATATTCCAGTAATTCCTGCAACCTGCCATTGGAGATCAATTCAGACGGATTAGGGGGAATCGGGCCGGAAGTGATCAAGGAAAGATTTTTTGTTACGGTTGGCTTGATGATCTCTTCCATCGTGGCTTTCCCGATCAGGTACGTAGAAAGGCCGCCATGCCGCGATACATTGAACTGCTCGCTCACTTTTGGCTTTCGGAGATCGAGTTCCAGCAACACTACTTTCTTATCCATGAGCGATAAACTCATCCCGAGATTCACCGAAATAAAACTTTTCCCTTCGCCGCTGATGCTCGAAGTGATCATGATCTTTTTATGTGCTTCGTCAATACCCATATAGGCAAGGGAAGTGCGCAATTGCCGGAATTGCTCGGCGATGAAACTCCGCTTTCCTTCAGAAATAACGATCGGGGTTTTGGAACGGTCATACAACACTTCTCCCAGGACAGGAATGTCGGTATATTTTTCAATATCTTCTTTATCCTGGATGGTGCGGGTAAAAATATCCTTGGTATATACAAAGCCTATTCCCAACACCAGAGCCATCAATACGGTGGCCAAATAGATCAGCTTGCGTTTGGGACTTACCGGTACATCTCCGGATATGGCTGGATCAATGATCCGGCTGTCTGCAACTGCCGAAGCAAAGGACAAAGCGGTTTCTTCTCTTTTCTGAAGGAGAAAGGTATAAATATTGTTTTTGATGGCCTGCTGTCGGCTGATGCTCAGCAGTTCGCGCTCCTTTTCCGGAACAGTTTTCAACAGGGCATTGTATTGATTGTTGGTAGCAATAATATTATTGCGCCCCGCCTCCAGGTTCTTGCGCTGGCTTTTAATGTTTTCAAGTATCTGCGGCCTCAGCTTATTGATTCCGTCGACAAGGGAAACTATCGCCGGATTGTTTTCCGGAACAATCTTCCTCGTTTGGGTATATTTCAACTGGAGGTCTGAAAGTCTCTGCAGGAGATCTGAAAGTACAGGGTCCGCCAGCCCGGTGGTGGAAGGTACTACTGAATTATTGGTACCTACACTGCCGGATTCTATGCTTGACGGTACAATTCCACCGATATCTCCCTTGGTTTTCACATAATTTTCCACCTGGTCCAGCATGGCAAGCTGAACGTTGATATCGCTTATTTTCTGATCGTTTGCAGCAACGGTCTGCAAAAAGATCTGGCCTTGCGCGCTAATGTCGGTTATTTTATTTTGCGCCTTAAAATGTTGGAGATTTCCTTCCACGGAATCCAGGTCGGATTCCACATATTTCAACCGCTCGTTTACAAATTTTAAAGTATTGCCCGCTAATATATTTTTGTCCATTATCGCCGCTTCCGTATATACCTTCAATAAATCATTCAGGATGTCCTCGCCACGCCTCGGTATCTGCCCTTTTATGCTGAGGTCAATTACGGTAGATTGCTTGCTCGAGGGAGCAATATTGATCTCGCTGAGTACGCCGTTTACCGCACTTTTAACCGTCATAAGGGAGAAGTAGAAATTATTCTCCTTTGCCTGTAACAAATCTTTGGAAGTATAATATTTATTGGGAAGAAACCGGAGGGTGCCATAAGGTGTGCTCACCCATTGATTCAGGGGATAATTTACATGGTCAAAATTTATGGTTCCATTGGAATGGTTAAATATAAAAGGAACTTTTTTTACCAAATTAATTGAATCCGGATAACGCGCTTCTATTACAATGGGGGAATGTGTATAGGCCAACTGGTTCAATACCCTTCCTTGTGAGAAAACCGGCGCATACAAATGCAAATCTTTTACTACCTGCTCCATCAATGTTTTGGATTGCAACACTTCCACTTCATTTTCTACATTTTTTTTGGAGCCAAACATGTCAAATGCCTGCATCAGGTCATTCGCATTGGCAGGGGTGTTCTTATCATCTTTGATCAGCAAAGTAGCAGTGGTTTCATATACCGGCATGGTATAACGAAGATACAGCCAGGCGCCAGAGAGGGTAATGATCAGCAGTAATACGAACAGAGGCCAGTAGGGCAAAAACCGGTAAAAGAGATCACCAATAGATACCTCTTCTTCAGCTTCCTCAAATTCAGGATGGTTAGTTGACAATTGCATTCAGGAATTTAATTTTTAATGGTTTTAGTAATGAGAGATAGAAATTTGCCGGCCTTAATTTTCCCCTTCAAATTGGAGAAGAAAATTCCTATAAAAATTTACTGCCGAAAACATCAATTTGTTTTATTGGTTGGTTTACTGGTTAATTACAACCGGAACACATTGGTGAGCAATATGATCAGTAACGACAGTCCGCTCAGTATTATAGGAAGGCGCTGCTGGAATAAACTGGTGCTGGCTACTTTTTCTTTAGAAGGCTCTACGTAGATAACGTCGTTGGACTTGAGATAATAATAAGGAGACTGAAATAATTTGGAGGAACTCAGGTCCAGGCGGGTAACCAGCTTTTCCTTTCCCTGCTGTCTTACCAAAATCACATTGTCGCGCAAGCCATAAATAGTAAGGTCGCCCGCCTGGCCTATGGCTTCCAAAATACTGATCTGTTCACTGGGCGCTGTGATAACACCGGGATGATTTACTTCTCCCAGGACAGTAACACGAAAATTTAAAAACCGGGAAGATACGATCGGGTCAAATAATAATTTTTTTTCAATGAGCAATTGGGTAATATTATTTTCCAATTGTTTTTGCGTGAGGCCGGCCGCATGGATGTCTCCAAGAACAGGAAATTTAATATTCCCATTGTCATCTACCAAATAGCCGGCTGTCTGGGGAGTATTAGGACTGGGTTGGGCAGTGGGAGTAAGGGGTAAATTGGGGGTATTAAAAATTACGGTGGCCTCATTGCTCAAACTACTTACAATAATGCTCAGAATGTCTTTTTTCTGAATCACCGGCTCCAGTCCTGCTTTGGAAGTGATGAGGGCAGAATCTTTGATGTCGCTGAAATAAGCAATCTTTCGTGTATTGCTACAGGAGGAAATGAGTGCCGTTAACAAACAAAAAAACAGCAGGTGTTTAATTATCGGGGGTATTTGAATCATAAAATGGATAAATAGAATAAAAACTTTGAATAAATAAAATTAAGTTCGAATCCGGATTGAAAGATAAATAAATAGCCTTTCTTATTGCAGGGCTTCGCCATTCCTCAGTTACAATTATTATTTATATTATTTATTATAATTGATAATTCTTGAGATGAGAATTGTATATTAAAACCCGTGATTTTCTTCCCTCAGTTTTAACCGGCGCGAAATTAAATCATTCTTTTTAAAGG
>JBIQMJ010000047.1:0-17538 GCA_044463445.1 Segetibacter koreensis | reverse complement strand
GATTGAATTGGTAAAAATTTGCAAGTTTTTTCTACGTTTTACTTCTTTCCGATAACTGCTTAGTAATATGATCCTTCTCGGAATTAACGCCTATCACGCTGATGCTTCTGCATCGATTTTTATCGATGGCAATCTGGTTGCCGCCATCGAAGAAGAGAGATTTCGCCGGGTAAAACACTGGGCAGGATTTCCTTCCATGGCCATTGAATTTTGCCTGAAAGAGGCCGGAATTGGCTTTGAACAGGTAGATCATTTCGCCATTGGAAGAGATCCGAAAGCGAAGTTCATCAATAAGCTTTTGTACCTCGCCAAAAATCCGGGAGGCAGCTTTTCTGCCATTAAAGGCAGATTAAAAAACAGCCAAAAAGTTCGTTCACTGGAAAAAGAACTTTCTGCATTATCCGGATTGGAGGAAAGTGTTTTTAACAATAAGATCCGGCACGTAGAGCATCACCGGAGTCATTTGGCTTCTGCCTTTTTTGCTTCTCCTTTTGTTGAAGCGGCCTGCGTTTCCATTGATGGTTCAGGCGATTTTACCACGACAATGGTGGGCATTGGAAAAGGAAATCAAATCGAAGTTTTGGACTCGGTTGACTTCCCTCATTCGCTTGGAATTTTTTATACCGCCTTTACCCAATTGCTCGGTTTCCCGCATTATGGCGATGAATACAAGGTAATGGGTATGGCACCTTACGGCGAGCCAAAATACCTTGAGCAATTAAGACGGGTGATCCGACTCACCCATGATGGCCTATTCAAACTCGATCTTTCATTTTTCAGAAAAGGTACCGAAGGCATTATTTCATACAATGATGATCACATTCCCGAAGTACAGCCGGTATATAATAATAAAATGATCAGTTTATTTGGAGCAGCGAGAAAGAAAGAAGAACCTCTTACACAATATCACAAAGATCTGGCAGCATCCGTTCAAAGAATTACCGAAGAAACGATCTTTCATATTTTGAATTATGTGCAGCAAAAAACCGGGCTAAAAAATCTCTGCCTGGCAGGCGGTGTGGCTCAAAACAGTGTGGCCAATGGAAAGATCAAAGCCCACACTTCTTTTGAAAATATATACATTCCTCCGGCAGGACATGACGCAGGGATTTCAATGGGGGCGGCTTTGTATGTTTACCATCAAATCCTGAAAAAGGAAAAAAGGTCTGCTGTCAAAAGCGCCTATACCGGGAGCCATTTCAGCAATTCAGCCCTCAAAGAATTTCTTTGTTCCAAAAAGATCCGTTTCTGTGAATTACAGGATGAAGCCTTATTTGATAAAGTGACGGATTGCCTGGTCAATGGGGGAGTGGTAGGCTGGTTTTCCGGAAGGGCGGAGTTTGGCCCGCGTGCACTGGGGGGCCGTTCCATTCTTGCTGATCCGCGGCGTGCGGATGCCAAAGAGATCCTCAACCTGAAAATTAAACGGCGGGAAAGTTTCCGGCCTTTTGCACCTTCGGTCTTGAAAGAATACGTTTCCCAATATTTTGAATGTAATGAAGAAGTTCCTTTCATGGAAAAGGTATATCCCATTAAAGAATCGAAGCGAAAAGAAATTCCGGCTGTGACCCATGTGGATGGGACAGGCAGGTTGCAGACGGTAGATAAAGAAATTTCTCCCCGGTATTATCAATTGATCCAGATTTTCCAAAAGAAAACCGGCGTTCCCATTTTGCTCAATACTTCCTTCAATGAAAATGAACCGATCGTGAATTCACCGGAGGATGCACTGAATTGTTATCTGAGAACAGAAATGGATATGCTGGTGATGGAAAACATCATGGTGTCCCGCAATTCCGGATAGAGTTTAATACAGGCCGGACAAGTGAATCCCATAAAAAAATTAGGTTCGTAAAAAAAATATATTATCTTTAGTTTTTAGCCAAGTACTGAATCTATTAATCTCACAATTTCTCTTTACTGTCAACTATCTTAATGAAAGTTTCCATTATTACTGCGACGCTTAATTCATCGAAATACCTTTCAGATTGTATTAACTCTGTTGCGCGACAGAATTACAAGAATATAGAACATATTATTGTAGATGGAAAGTCAACCGATGGAACAGTAAAGATTATCCGCCAGCATTCAAAAAGCATTACCAACTGGATATCGGAAACAGACAGGGGAATGTATGATGCGATCAATAAAGGGCTGCAAATGGCAACGGGAGATATTGTGGGAATTCTTAACAGCGATGATATGTTTGCATCGGCCGATTCTGTAAGGACTATAGTGGATTGTTTTGAAAACTCCGATACCGATACGGTTTATGGCAACCTCGTGTATGTGGATGCAGCAAACACCCAAAAAGTGCTCCGTTACTGGAAAGGAATTTCCTATAAGCGTTTCCGTTTTCGTTACGGATGGATGCCGGCTCATCCTACCTTTTATATGCGTCGTGCACTCATCGAAAAATATGGCCTGTATGAAAATCATTTTTTTACGGCTGCGGATTATGAATTTATGGCGAGGTATCTTTTTCTCCATAAAGTAAGCTCTCAATATATAGATTCCATGCTTGTAAAAATGCGCAGCGGCGGTATCAGCAATATTACTTTAAAAAGCAGGTTCAGGGCCAACCGCCGTGATTTTCTTGCCATGAAAAAAAATCACATCCCGTTTTCTTTTGCCGTTTCTATCTTAAAACCTCTCATCAAAATACCACAGTTTCACAGCCAGTTTGCAAAGCAGTATTCGCTTCAGAATACTACTGATGACCAGGCCTTCCGGACACCACTTACTGTTATACCGGCTGAGGTATAAATTCATAGATTTGCACAATGAGTTTTTTTAGCGTTAAAAAGAAAGCGTCTCTTTATCATGGATATTCGTGGCTTTCGAAGGACATTCATTCTCATATTCTTCCCGGTATTGATGATGGATCTCCGGATATTGAAACCTCGCTCCAGCTTTTGAGATCTCTGCACGAAGCGGGCATCCATAAATTTATTTGTACTCCTCATGTGATAGGTGATCTGTACAGAAATACTCCCGAAACGATCAATGATGCATTGGAAAAATTACAAAAGGCCGCCCGGCAAAATGATTTGCCGGTGGAACTGAGCGCAGCCGCTGAATACATGCTCGACGATTATTTTATGTCTTTATTGAGAAGTAAAGAGCCTTTGCTAAAGCTTACCAAAAATTATATTCTGACGGAACTTTCTTATTCTACCGCTCCGGAAAAACTGGAGGAAATTTCTTTCGAGATCAGTGTCAATAATTATCAGCCTTTGATGGCTCATCCTGAACGGTATCCGTATTTTCATAATAATCATAAGGCTTACGTAAGGCTTAAGGAATTAGGGTTCCTGCTCCAGGTAAATCTTCTCTCGCTTACCGGCTATTACGGCAAAACAGTAGCCAAAGCTGCCAAATACATACTGGATAATAATCTTGCCGATTTTGTAGGGACAGACCTTCACCATTTCAGGCACCTGAATGTGCTTACTGATGCCAAATCCATTGAATTGTTTGAAAAATATTTGGGGCATAGGGTTTTTAATGAAATTTGAAGTTTTGGTTTAGGGGTTGAAAAGGGTTTAGGGGTTTAGAGCGTTTAGAGAGTTTAGTTGTTTAGATCAATCAAGATAAAAATTCTGCTTATTTCTTTCTTTACTGCTATATGGATGACCACCTATTTTCCTATTTTCGAATTTTCACATTAGCACATTGGATAATCAGCCAATTATTCCCGAAATTTGCCTATCACTCATTTTCGAATTTTCACATTGGCTAATCAGCTAATTAGCACATCAGCCCATTAGCTCATTAATTACATGAAGCACTTACAATCTTTAAATAAATATTTCTGGCGGTACAAATGGATGCTTATCCTGGGAATGATATTTATTGTCCTTTCCAATTATTTCCGGATACTGGCGCCACAGGTTACCAAATACGTGTTAAACACCGTGGAGATAAGCCTGGATAAAAATAATCCACAGGTGGTTGCCCAAGCGACTACTCATTATGATCCGCTGGTGACGGTATTTGTAAACAAGCTTAGTAACAAGGATGTCAGCTACCAGACTAAAATTCTGTATTCAGGAATTATCCTGCTGGTGATTGCGCTGATTAGCGGATTGTTTATGTTCCTGATGCGGCAAACGATCATTGTGATGAGCCGGCATATTGAGTTTGCCCAGAAGAACGAAATATTTTCCCATTACCAAAAACTGGATGCTCATTTTTTCAAAACGCACAACACCGGCGACCTGATGAGCAGGATATCTGAAGACGTAAGCCGCGTGCGCAGTTATGTGGGGCCGGCGGTGATGTATGTCATCAATCTTGCCGCTACCATCGGTTTTTCAGTTACGTATATGCTGAATGAGAATAAAGAGCTTACCCTGTATGTACTTGCGCCTTTACCTTTCCTCGCTTTTACCATTTATTACGTAAATACGATCATCAACCGCAAAGCGGATAAAATCCAATCGTTGCTTTCTGATCTTACTACCAATGCACAGGAATCCTATTCAGGCATCCGGGTTATTAAATCTTTTGTGCAGGAAAAAGCAATGCTCGGATTTTTTGATACAAACAGCGAAGATTATCGTAATCATTCTATTTCTCTTGCCAAAACAGAAGCGATTTATTTTCCTGCAATGGGCCTGATGATAGGCTTAAGCACTTTACTTACGATAATGATCGGAGGTTTTTATGTTATTAACGGAAGTATAAGTATTGGTGTAATCGGCGAATTCATTATGTATGTGCTGATGCTTACTTTTCCCGTGAGCGCCATCGGATGGACTGCCAGTATGATCCAGAGGGCCGCCACTTCCCAGCGGCGCATTAACGAGTTTTTACATACTCCTCCTTCCATTCAAAATCCGGGTGATGCAAAAAAAGTTATTTTAAAAGGCGATATTGAATTCAGGCATGTGGATTTTATTTATCCCCACACCGGCATTCATGCCATAAAAGATTTCTCATTACACATCCGGAAAGGAGAGAAGGTAGCGATCATTGGAAAAACCGGCTCGGGAAAATCTACTATTGCCCAATTGATGTTGCGCATGTATGACCCTCAGAAAGGAAATATTTTTTATGACGGGATTCCCATTACAGAAATCGATCTTAAAACTTTGCGTTCCCAGATCAGTTATGTGCCGCAGGATGTTTTTTTATTCAGTGATTCAGTTGAAAAAAATATCGGTTTCGGTTTAATAGATCCGCCGCGGGAAAAAATTATCGAAGCGGCTGAAAATGCGGTGGTAGCCAGGGAAATCAATTCATTTCCCGGCAAATATAATACCCTCATCGGCGAACGCGGCGTTACTTTGAGCGGAGGCCAGAAGCAAAGAATTTCTATAGCGAGGGCGTTGATAAAAGAACATGAGATCACGGTTTTTGATGATTGCCTTAGCGCGGTGGATGCAAAAACGGAAAATGAGATCATCTCAAATCTCTATCAATACCTGCATCAGAAAACAGCAGTGATTATTACCCACCGGATTTTTTCTTTATTTAGTTTTGATAAGATCATTTTGTTGCAAAATGGCGCTATTGCTGAACAGGGAACGCACCAATCCCTCCTGGAAAAAAATGGCTTGTATGCCGAAATGTACCGGCGGCAGCAGGAGCAGGACAGAAAAATGCATCAATAATACAAGGTTGCCAACTTTTTTAAAGTTGGCAACCTTGAAACACTTCAGATAACGTAAACGTATTTATTTTGTCAATTAAAAAACAATTTTATCTTTGTCGCAGTTAAAAATGTATTCAAAAAAAATAAAAATTCTAAAAAGTGGCGTACGAAAATAATGACAAAAAAATGGAAAGTGTTTATAGTCAGCGCATAAGAGCCGGCAAACGCAGGACTTATTTCTTTGACGTAAGGGAAACCCGTGGCAATGATTATTATTTAACTATCACTGAAAGCCGGAAAAAATTTAATGAAGACGGATATGATCGCCATAAGATTTTTCTGTACAAAGAAGATTTCAATAAATTTTTAAAAGGAATGACTGAGGCGATAGATTATGTGAAAACAGAATTGATGCCTGACTTTGATTTTGATGCGTTCAATCATGAGAATTCAGAAAATTATGAAGGGAATACTTATTCATCAAATAAAAATACGGAAGCCACTGCGCTGCCGGCGGCTTTTTCCAATGAAGAAAGCGCTACCCCTGCTGAGCCTGAAACAGATCCTTTTGCAAGTTCTTCCGCTACTGAACCTGAACCACCTTCAAAACAGGGTGATTCAACAGATGATAACACAAACGATACCAGGCATGAAGAAGTAGATAAATGGTAAAATATATTTTATATTTTTTAAAGAGGTCCTCTTATTTTTTGTAAGAGGATTTTTTTTGTCATATGGTTTGCATAAATAACTATTTTTATGCTCATACCTGATGACGGCTTAATTAGATGCTTTTACTAAAATGGTTGCGAAAGCAACGACTCATTTAAAAACTTACCAGATGAAGAAATTGATCGTAATTGTTTTCGTTGCATTCGCTATAACAACTTATGCCCAAAAGGGTAAAAAGGGATGGACTCAATTATTTAACAGAAAGGATTTAACGGGATGGGATGTCAAGATTGAAGGCTATCCGTTGAATGATAATTTTGCCAATACCTTCCGGGTAGAAAACGGTTTATTAAAAGTTTCCTACGATGGCTATGGTGGCCTTCTAAATAACAGGTATGGCCATATTTTTTATAAGAAAAAATATTCCGCTTACCTCGTAGTGGTTGAATACCGCTTTTATGGCAACCAGGTAAAAGATGGCGCCGGATGGGCTTATCTTAATAATGGCGTTATGCTACATTGCCAGTCTCCGCAAAGTATGATGCTGAAACAGGATTATCCCATTTCAATTGAATGCCAGTTGTTGGGAAGCGACAGTGCAGTTTCACGTACCAACGCCAATGTATGCACTCCCGGAACTAATGTGGAAATAAACCACCAGCTAACCGAACAACATTGTATTGGTTCGCATTCCAAACCTTGCCCGCGTGATGAATGGACACACGTGGAAGCGCTTGTGTTGGGCGACTCAATCATAAAGCATATCGTAGGCACAGATACCGTTTTGGTTTACACAAAGCCTACCATAGGTGGTGGCGTTGTAAACAATTATGATCCGGCTGTAAAAAAAGACGGCCAGCCGCTGAAAGATGGATACATCGCTTTGCAAAGCGAAAGTATGCCCACAGAGTTTCGGAAGGTTGAGATTTTTGATCTCAGTCCTTATATGAATGACCCGGCAAAGTTGGCTGCGGTGATAAAAAAATTACAAGATCGAAACGATAAACCGTGAGGGGGCTTATGACTGAGAGAATTTATTTGAAAGAAACTAAAGCCATTTCAGTTTATTCGCCGTGGTATCTATTTTCATAGTGAACGAAGGAATTTTCCATATTTTTATTTTGATTCACCAATTACGGTTCACCCCTCACCACTCATGTTATCAGCCCTTTATAAGCATTGATCAATCCATTGGTAGAGGAATCATGCGAGGTGACTTTCTTATCATTTTGCAATTCAGGAAGAATTTTCTTAGCCAGTACCTTTCCCAATTCTACGCCCCACTGATCGAAGCTATAGATATTCCAGATGACGCCCTGTACAAAAATTTTATGTTCATACAAAGCAATCATTTCGCCTAAAGTGAAAGGAGTGATCTTGGTGATCAGGAATGAATTAGTGGGTTTGTTGCCTTCGAACTCTTTGAAGGGAATTAATTCTTCAGGAACCTTTTCGTCTTTCAGTTCCTGTTTGGTTTTGCCATTCATCAGCGCTTCTGTTTGAGCAAAAAAATTGGACAATAGAATAGTGTGATGTTCACCCAGTGGATTATGGCTGATAGCCGGAGCAATGAAATCAGCAGGTATTACAGGGGTTCCCTGGTGAAGCAATTGATAGAACGCATGCTGCCCGTTAGTTCCCGGCTCGCCCCAGATCACAGGTCCTGTTGAATAAGTTACTTTTTTACCATTCCTGTCCATGTGCTTGCCATTGCTTTCCATATTTCCCTGCTGGAAATAAGCAGGAAAACGGTGCAGGTATTGATCATAAGGAAGAATTGCTTCAGATTGTGCTCCAAAAAAGTTTATATACCAGAGACTGATCATTCCCATAATCACCGGGATATTTTTTTCGAACTTCTTTTCCCTAAAATGAGTATCGGTTTCAAAAGCGCCTTTCAGTAATTCTTCAAATTGGGGGTAGCCAATGGTGAGAGCAATCGACAGGCCAATAGCGCTCCACAGGCTGTAACGTCCACCTACCCAATCCCAGAAAACAAACATATTCTCCTTATCAATTCCAAATTCTTCCACCCCTTTCTCATTGGTGCTGAGCGCTACAAAATGTTTGGCTACCGCCTTTTTATCTTTTGCTCTTTTCAAAAACCAGTCGCGTGCAGAAAGTGCATTGGTCATAGTTTCCTGTGTGGTAAAAGTTTTAGACGCAATGAGGAAAAGTGTTTCTTCAGGCGTTACTTTTTTCAGGACTTCTGTGATATCTGTTCCATCAACATTACTAACAAAATAAGGATGAATGTCCTTTATCCAATAGGGTTTCAGCGCTTCCGTCACCATTACGGGTCCAAGGTCACTTCCACCAATACCTATGTTGACGATGTATTTTATCTTTTTCCCGCTATATCCTTTCCACTCTCCCTTATGAACCTTATCGCAAAATCTTTCCATGTGTTCTCTTTCTTTTTTCACTTGTGGCATCACATCACGACCTTCGGATATCACCGGCTTTCCGGAGAAATTTCTTAAAGCTGTGTGCAGTACAGATCTGCCTTCGGTTTCATTGATAAGTTCTCCCTTGAACATGGCTTCTATTGCTTTATCCAATTCGCATTCCTGGGCCAGTTCGAGCAGTAATTTTTTAGTCTCGTTATTCACCAGGTTTTTCGAAAAATCAAAAATGATATCAGGCGCTGCCAATGAATAATTTTTAAAACGATTAGGGTCTTCCCTGAAAAGATCTTTCATTGAAGCGTGTTTCATTTCTTTATAATGATCCTGTAACTTCTTCCAGGCGGTGGTTTTTGAAGGGTTTACTTTGGGAAACATGGTTTAGGTTTTAGAGTTTTAATTAGTGTAAAGATAGAGGATAAGAAAAAAGATAAAAAAAATGTTCTTTAATTATCAGGGTAAACCCTTCCAAAATTGAATCAACCATCTATAATAGGAGAAATTCTTTTTTTGCTGGTAAGTTGAGTGTTAATTACTCATAATTGCTCTATAAATGAAACTGTGGATTGAACCATTTCCTCGGTAACATCCAGATGCAACACCATTCTGATCTGGTGCTGTGAAATAGCCATCACTAATATCTCATTTTCCTTAAATTTTTCAGCAAGCGATTGAGCAGAATATCTTCCTTTAACTTCGAAGATGATGATATTGGTTTCAACAGGAAAAATATCCCCGGTGAAATCTTTCTGCTTCAAAGCTGATACAATTTGCTGAGCGTGCCGATGGTCCAAAGCCAGCCGGTCAATATTATTCTGTAGGGCATAAATTCCAGCCGCAGCAAGATACCCCGCCTGCCTCATGCCGCCACCAAACACCTTACGCACGCGCCTTGCCTTTTCGATAAAATCTTTTTTACCAAGTAGTACGCTTCCCACAGGAGCGCCCAATCCTTTGCTCAGGCAAATGGAGATGCTGTCGAAAATATGTCCGTATTCTTTAATATCCTCTTCCCTGGCTACAATTGCATTGAAAAGCCTGGCGCCGTCAAGATGTAAACTCAATTTGTTTTCAAGGCACACTTCTTTTATTTGCTGAATGTCACTCATATTATAACAGCTTCCTCCGCCTCTGTTGGCTGTATTTTCTAAACTTACCAGCCTCGATTTTGCTTTATGAATATCAATAGGATTGATGGCTTCCACTACCTGGGAGGCAGTGATACGCCCCAAATTTCCATTAAGTGGCTTTACCTGGCATCCTGAATTAAACGCAATACCACCGCCCTCATAAATATACACATGGCTTAACTTATCACAAATGATTTCATCCCCTGGTTGGGTATGGCATTTTATCGCTACCTGGTTGGACATGGTTCCGCTGGCGCAAAATAACCCTGCTTCCATATCAAACATATTGGCCAACATTTCCTGTAACTTATTAACTGTGGGATCTTCCTGAAAAACATCGTCACCTACTTCAGCATTCATCATCGCCTTTAACATTCCGGGTGTAGGTTTGGTAAAGGTGTCGGATCTAAAATCAATCATGGCTTTTTTAGGCAAAATTATTGCTTATAAGGGAAATGGCAGGCCAGATTTTCCGGAAGATTAAATTGATTTCCTGCAAATTAACCAATGAAAATTTAATATATTTAATATATAAATATGAATAATGCTTTTCTTTTTGCGGAAATGTTTTGAAATAAGATCAAGAAAACGATAAAATCTTTTCTTTCAAACATTTATTTGGTTGAATGCTATGAAGTTCCAATATTGCGATGTAACTTTGCAAATGTTTTAAAGATAGAAACTTAACAGATCTTTAGTAACGATTCCCCAGCTAAAATTGTCTAATCACTAAAATTGTCTAATTCACTATTAATTATAAATACAAATGAGGCAACTTAAAATTGCTACGCAGATTACCAACCGTGATTCACAGGCGGTGGAGAAATATCTGCAGGAAATTTCAAAAATTGGGATGATTACCCCGGAAGAGGAAACTATCCTGGCACAAAAAATTAAAATGGGCGACCAGAGGGCCTTAGAACGGCTCACCACCGCCAACCTACGTTTCGTAGTATCCGTTGCCAAACAGTACCAGCACCAGGGGTTGTCATTAAGCGATCTTATTAACGAGGGCAATCTCGGATTAATTAAAGCGGCACAACGCTTTGATGAAACCAAAGGTTTCAAATTTATTTCATACGCTGTGTGGTGGATTCGCCAATCAATACTACAGGCGTTGGCAGAGCAGGGAAGATTAGTCCGCCTGCCTCAAAACAAAATTGGCACTTACAACAAAGCGAATAAAGCCTACATGGCTTTTGAGCAGGAACATGAAAGGGAACCCTCTACCGAAGAGCTTTCAGAAATTTTAGAGATGAGCGAAACAGAGATCAACAATATTTTTCAAAGTAATACCCGGCATACTTCTTTAGACGCGCCGGTACATGAAGCGGAAGATGTTGCCATGGGTGATCTTTTAAAGGGCGCGGGAGAAACAGATGAAGATGTGATGCACGATTCATTGAAGAATGAAATTCGCCGTGTGTTAAAATCACTTAGCCCCCGCGAAGCCGAAATCGTAAACGCTTATTTTGGACTTGACGGAGAAAACGGAGTTACCATTGAGCAGATAGGTCAGAAATATGACCTTACCAAAGAACGTATCCGCCAGATAAAAGAAAGAGCCATCAAGCGTTTGCAAAAAGCGCGTTACAGCAGTGCCCTCAAAGCTTACCTGGGATAAATTTAATTTTGATCTAAAAGAAAAAGCCGTCCTTTCCGGGGCGGCTTTCTTTTTTTGGTATTATCTTTTTAAGCGATTGGGAACATTCTCTCCCTCAACTTTAAGAGTATCTGCACTGTTCAGGTGATATTTGTGGGGCAACACAGTATCAGCATTAGAAGGTGTTCCTTTCATGATGTCATGATCGAGCGCGCTTCCATTGGGCCTGCATGAAACAAAAAATAATGTTACTGCCATGATCAGGCAAAATCTTACTACTTTCATCCAATTTTTTTTTGAGGTTAATATAAAACGTATCCCGATTTGAAGCCTCAAACTTCCGATAAAAAATCTACATCTTAAAATAATTTAAGAAAATGCGCTGCTGTAAAAAGGGGCTGATGGGTTTTTTTTCAAAAAAGAAATTCACAGTAAACCAACTTTTAACATCAATTTTTATTTTTTCCCTCTCTTTGAAAATATGGGAGACCTGTAAAGATTTCATCGGCATAATTTTTGGTTTTATTCCTGAAATTTCCTGAATGTTAAAAAAAATCCTTGTAACATGCATTGTGTTTTCTACCGTACTTCTGAACAGTTGCGGCAAGAAAACAGTTCCCAACAAAACAGCCACCGTTACTCCTGCTAAAAGTAATACGGTGGTGACTCCCTCGGTAAAAGAAAAGGCCAAACCAGAGCCTCCTAAAACTGATACCTCCGCGACTGTAGCGGTGGCGGCGGAGAAACCGGCAGCGAAACCTGCTGATAAACCCAACTTCCCAAGCGTAATAAGCGTAAACGATAACGCGGCCAGCAAAAGTGTGGACGGCAGAATGTTTTATGATGTTCTTGGCCACAGGTATTGGAAAAATTATAAAGACGGAAAATATTATTTATTTGACAAATCAATGTATAATAACCCTGATTTTAAACCTGATAAATAATTTTTTAATCCTTTCCTAATTTCTACTTTTTCCTGAAAGTTCAATATTGAATAGAGCCCCGGCTCCATTCTCCCGATCAAATTTGAGAATTTGCCTGATATTTCCCATGTGCTGATAATATTTAATTACCTTTGAAGAGGTGCTAAATAATTGTCACCATTAACTCACGATCCCTCAGGATCATAAAAACTACTTTAGGAATATATGGCCGAAACCTGGAATAAGAAAGAAAGAGAAAAGAAAAAAAAACAAAACAAAAAAGAAAAAGCCGAAAGAAGGCAGGAGCGCAGAGAAAATAAAAGCGCTGGTTTTGAGGATATGATCGCCTATATTGATGAAAACGGCAACCTTTCTTCTACTCCACCTGATCCAAAGAAAAAATTTACCGTAAAAGCAGAGGACATAGAAATCGGTGTTCCAAAGCAGGAAGAGTTGAATCCGGAAGATCTTATCAGAACCGGCGTGGTTACTTTTTTCAACCATGATAAAGGTTTCGGATTTATAAAAGATAAAGAAACACAGGAAAGTATTTTTGTTCATGTTAATTCCTTGTCGGGCCCTATCCAGGAAAATAATATGGTTTCCTTTGAAGTAGAGAAAGGCCCCAAAGGCTTAAGTGCCTACAATGTGAAATTGGTCAAATAGATGATACAAATACGTGGGATTTATTGAATGCAATCATAATGTAAGAATCGTAAATTCCACGAATGAAATGACCGGATCCAAATCCTGTTTTTTTTGAAAAGGAAGTTCAGTTATTTGCCTCCATTTGCTTTAAGATCGGCCTGGCAATCGGCATCTAATGTGGGAATATTAAAAATAACACCTCCAGTCCATGACTTTTCTACATCATAATACATAAGGCATTCCGGATTAATGCAATGTGCCCCATGCGATGCATCTTTATGCGAGGTTTGCATGGGAGACCCCTGGTTTACCAGTCCCATCAAATGCCCAAACTCATGTTCAAAAAGCGTGGCTAATAACTTACTCTTTTCCAAAGAACCGGTTGTACCCAAATTATCCTGAACTGTTTTACCAAATACACAGATAGAAGTATTCCAGTAAGAAGTAGCGAGAATATCCGGGGAATTATATTTTCCATCGGTGATAAGAATGTGTACAGCAAGCCTGTTATTTTCAGTAAAAGCTGTCCGGTTCTTTTTTTCAATACTTACAATTTCATCTATTGATAATATCGCCTTTCCACTTGGGGCGATTTGTTGAAGAACGACCTGGATTCCTCCGGGCTTATTGGCACAGGTATTTAAAAAATCGATGAGGCGGGCCACACTGGCGCTGTCAGGCGCAAAGCCGGGCATATATTGAATCTCTATTTTCAAAAGTGAATAAGGCGAAGCAGTTAGAATTTGATGTGCCGATGTACCAAGGGTTTGATAATCCCTGCTGCCAATAACATCCTGCTTTTGACAGGAAGCGAAAACCAGGGAAAACAGCAGCCCAAAAAATACTGATCTATGGAGCATTTCTTTTGAAAATTATGCATAAATGTAAGTACTGAATTGTACTCATGCAACACCTGATCGTGAAATAGTTCATTTTAAATGAGGCATCCATGTAAAAGCAAAAATAAAAGTAATGATCCCGCTTATACCTGCCCGGGATTTGCGGTTTGTGTTTAAAGATGATTTAAAAAAAATTGGAAAGATAACCGGTATTTATATCCAATATCCGGCCCGGTTAGATAATACAAATAGTTATAAATACCGTTTAAAAGTTCATTCACTGAAACCTCCGGGGCGGTTAATTCTGAATTTCTTAAAAATTTTCTTAACATTGCTTATGCGCATCGTAATTGCTCCCAATGCTTTTAAAGGCAGCCTTACGGCAGGTGAAACGGCCGAGGCCATTGCTTCCGGGCTGACAAGAAGCCCTCTTTCCTGTTCTTTAAAACTAATTCCTGTGGCTGATGGAGGCGACGGCACCGCACATCTTATATCGAAAAAATTGCTGGCAAAACCTACTAGGGTTTTGGTGCATGATCCATTGGGAAAAAAAATATGGGTGATCTATGGATGGGTAAAAAGAACCAAAACCGCAATTATTGAACTTGCCGATGCATCTGGCATGAAATTAATCAGTCCTGGTGCTTTACATCCTTTAAAAGCCAATACCCGCGGCACGGGTGAATTGATAAAATCTGCCTTAGACAAAGGAGCAAAAGAAATAATTATGGGATTGGGAGGCAGCGCCACTGTGGATGGCGCGAGCGGATTGCTGAATGAATTGGGAGTACGTTTTTTAGACGGAGCAGGCAAAATAATAACAGAATTGCCAAAAGGATTACTGGCATTGAATCGGGTTGATGTGAGCGCCATGGATCGCCGCCTGAAAGATTGTAAAATCATTTTATTGTGTGACGTTACCAATCCTTTACTTGGCAAAAATGGCGCTGCTGCTATATTTGGCCCACAGAAAGGTGCTGATAAAAAAGAGGTGGCGTTGTTGGAAAAATGCCTCCATCAATTTAATAAGATTGTAAAAAAAGATGTAAAAGCCGATATGGATTCTTTGAAACATGGAGGGAGTGCGGGCGGGGTAGCCGCGGGCTTGTCTGCTTTTGCCAATGCCAAATTGGTCAGTGGTATTTCTTATTATTTGGATACCGTGAATTTTGAAAATGAATTAAAAAAAGCAGATCTTTTAATCACTGCTGAAGGGAAATTGGATGCCCAAACCCTTGAAGGAAAGGGGCCTTATGGAGTAGCGGAGAAAGCAAACGGGCAAAAAATTCCGGTCATTATTTTGGCAGGGCAAGTTCCCATTAAGGCCAGTAAAGAATTGCACCATTATTTTAATGTGATATTGCCTATCGGTCATGGGTCAGATTCAATCGAAGATGCTATTAAAAATACCGCAATAAATCTCGAACGTACGGCTTTTGAATTAGGAAATTTGCTTGCTTTAAATAAATGAAACATGAAAATTGTAGTATTAGATGCTTTTGCAATGAACCCCGGCGATTTAAGCTGGGAACAACTAAAAAATATTGGTGACACAGATATTTACGACAGGTCGTTGGCGGAAGAAAGCATCAAAAGAGTAGCCGATGCAGAAATCATATTGACTAACAAAGCTCTCGTGAACAAAGATATCATTGAGGCAGCGCCGAATCTTAAATACATCGGAGTGATGGCTACCGGGTATAACGTGGTGGATATAACGGAGGCGCATAAACGAAATATCATCGTAACGAATGTACCATCTTACAGCACAGCTTCCGTGGCACAGCTCACTTTCGCTTTTATTCTTGAACTCGCGAACCACACTGCGTTATATGCTGAGAGTGTGAAAAATGGCGATTGGGTAAGGAGCAAAGATTTTAGCTATCACCTGAAGCCGATAATGGAATTACA
The DNA here is from genome assembly GCA_044463445.1 of Segetibacter koreensis. Taxonomy (GTDB): domain Bacteria; phylum Bacteroidota; class Bacteroidia; order Chitinophagales; family Chitinophagaceae; genus Ginsengibacter; species Ginsengibacter koreensis_A. The sequence continues at coordinate 1,808 of JBIQMJ010000047.1, read as the reverse complement.
AAATAAAACTTTAGGCATCATCGGGTTTGGACAAATTGGACAAAATGTTGCCAAAATTGCGATAGCTTTTGGAATGCGCATCATTTCATCTCACAAACATCCCGAAAGAGATAAAATGGAAGGCGTCACTTTTGTTGATGAGAAAACATGTTTTACAAAAGCGGATATTGTAAGCCTTCATTGCCCGCTAAACCAGGACAATTTAGAATTTGTAAATAAAGAACTACTCACCTCCATGAAACGAAAAGCGTTTTTGGTAAATACCAGCAGGGGCGGATTGGTGAATGAAAATGATCTGGCAGAAGCATTGAACCACGAAACTATTGCCGGCGCTGCATTAGATGTGCTTTCTACGGAACCGCCTTCAGAAAACAATCCTCTTCTTCATGCAAAGAATTGTTTGATTAATCCACACGTAGCGTGGGCTACTTTCGAATCCCGAAGCCGGTTGATGAAGACAGTGGTAAACAATGTGGAAGCGTTTTTGAAAGGGAAGCCTGAAAACGTGGTAGGAAAATAAAGCTTTTGTTTTCGATAAGAGAAGGTAATAAGGTTTTTCATTTTTGTTATTCATTATTCTACTAAGGTTGATCGCACTTATCATATTTACATAAACCATTAGTAGAATGCCGTTTTAATATTGACGAACCTTGTTAACCTATTTTCCTATCCGATAGCTGGTTGAAAATTTATGATGCAGTAAAGCAACAAATAAATTTCATTTTTATTTTAATTGAATAATGGAAAACAGATAAAACAATGTAAGCGTACCAACGAAAAAGTTTAATCTTTGATAACAGATAAGTGAAAAGTTTAGCATTTTTATTGTTCTTTTTCTACCAACATTGACATCTATCATCATTGCATAAAACCTTAGTAGAATAACATTTTAATATCGATCCACCTTATTACCTTATTTCCTTTTCGTTAACTGATTGAGAATTTATTAAGCAGTAAAGCAATCAATAAAAATGATTTTTATTTTGATAAAGCAGTAAGAAATTGAAAAGTTTTTACTACGAAAAGCAAACCATGAAAGAAATCTCTTATCTTGATTCTTCTTTCAACAGCTTTAACCTAAAATTCAATGAGCAAAAGTTTTATATCTAAAAATTTATTGACCGGTTTCTTTTTGATCATTGGTGGAAATGTTTTTGCGCAATACCAGCCCAACTGGAAGTCTCTTGACACGCGAAAAGTGCCTGAATGGTACACCAATGCCAAGTTTGGCATTTTTATTCATTGGGGCGTGTATTCCGTTCCGGCTTATGGCAAAAAAGGAACTTATTCAGAATGGTATCAGCATGCATTGCGTGAAGGAGATTCAGCAACCGTCAAATATCACAAAGAAAATTTTGGCGACCGCAGCTATTATGACCTTGCACGTGATTTTAAAGCCGATTTATTTAATCCGGATGAATGGGCAAACCTAATTGAGAAGTCAGGCGCAAAATATGTGGTGCTCACTTCCAAACACCATGATGGGTTTTGCCTTTGGCCAAGCAAAGAAGCGACCAGAGATTGGGGTTTTCCCTGGAATGCAGAAGTAGTAGGCCCTCACAGGGATTTGCTGGGCGATCTTTTTAAAGCCATCCGCAAAACGTCAGTACATCCGGGCATGTATTATTCTTTATACGAATGGTATAATCCATTATGGGTAAATAATAAAAATGAGTTTGTAGAATTGCATACGTGGCCACAAATGAAATACCTGATTACTAATTACAAGCCCGATGTTTTCTGGACAGATGGCGGATGGGATGCCCCTGATACCACCTGGAAAGCAGAACAATTTCTTGCATGGGTTT
>JBIQMJ010000046.1:0-17549 GCA_044463445.1 Segetibacter koreensis | reverse complement strand
ATCGGGTGGTTGGAAACTTGGAGGATATTTGGGGTCTCCGTTGGTTTGCAGGCTCGGAAAAAGAATGTACCAGGGATGGTTGGTCCACATACACGCAAATTTCACATCATCTTTATTAGAAGCTTGTAGAAACCCATTTTCTAATGCCTCGTGTAATGCCGGCTGATTATCATACCAATACCAGTCCCATATCAGTACATCAATGCCATGTTGCTTTGCAATTTGATTGTATTTTTCCCAGGTACCCGGTTTGCTTTCATCCAGTTCACCCAATAAAGGGCCGCGGGGTTGCTGATGCCCTTGAAACCACGGGCGGGCGGAACGCAACAGGTTGTACTCTGTCCATCCGGGGCCGTATAATTTGTTCTGAATCGCAGATGGATGATAATTAGGGAAAGTGTAAGCAGCCACTGTCAGATTATCGGGTTTTTTCAGGAGTGCCGGGTTGCCGGCAATTTTTCCGAGATCTGACGGAAGCCGAAAACCCGAACCCGCCATACTTTGTTTTTTACTACCTATGCTTTTTTTTGGGGACGCAGCATTTGTAATAGTTCCTAATCCGGTAGTGGTAGCGGCTAAGGTGAGTGAACTTTTGCCCATTTTATCTAAGAAAGATCTTCTGTCCATATTCTGTTTTTTTAAGAGTCTGATGATAAAGCCCCTGGATCGCTAAATTCAGTTTCGAATTCAAAAGATTTCGTAAAGGGCAATGGCAACGTTATTTGTAAGCGTTTCAATAATTTTCAATCAAAACACTTTTTAAAATTCTCCCGAAGGGGTTTTTATTTTTGTATCAATTTTAACCGGTTCACCAAAATAGGGGGTACCATCAACGCTCCAGGTAAATTTCTGAATCCGGGGATTTCGATAATTGGTACTTCCACCATCAGGCAGAGAGCGCGCATGGTAAATGATCCAATCTTCCGTTCCGTCTGCTGATTTAAAAAAGCTACAATGGCCGGGTCCAAAGGCACCGCTTTCAGCATTTTTTGTAAGAACTGGCTGGGTCGATTTCACCCAGTCAGATGCATTTAAGGGATCGCCGCTATCTTTAAGGCTCATCATTCCAAGACAATAATCATCGGTCCAAAAGCCGCTGGCTGAGTAAATGAGGAAATTGTTCCCGTTTTTATTTTTTAATATTTCCGGCCCTTCATTAATAGCCGCTCCGTTTTTTTCCCAACTGTAAGAAGGAGAGGAGATCATTACCCGGCTGCCTTCAAGTGTATAAGGATTTGACATTTTGGCGATGTAAATATTTTGGGGTGCTTTACCTCCTGCACTGCCGGACCAGAGCATGTATCTTTGCTGGTTATATTCAAGTATAGTACCGTCAATAGCCCATTCATCGGAAGGCTCTTCCAGCTTCCCTTTAAATTCCCATTGTCCTGACAAAGGATCTGCAGATGAATTTTCTATTACATACATCCGGTGATTTACATTATTGCCATCATCAGCTGCGAAATAGATATACCATTTATTATCGAGGAAATACATTTCAGGTGCCCATATTTCTTTTGAATATTCAGTATTTGCCGGAGGCCGCCAAACAGTTATTTCGGTGGCTTTTCCCAGGTCTGACATTTTATTGGTAGCAGACAATTCAATACTTCCGCCGGAAGTGTGAGTGTAATAATACCTCCCGTCTTTATAAACTACCCACGGATCTGCTCCGGCAGGTAATAAAGGATTTGTAAACGTATTATTTTCATCAGAAGAAATGTAAGCAGAATAGAATGTATCAATAGCATCCGGAACCGGAACATACATACTGCGATATTTGAAAAAAGTGCCGGCCCGGTAGTTTTTCAGTATAGTTGTATCAGTGACAGACCATTCTGTTATGAGTGCAGTGGAGTCTGCAGAATTTGTATAGCTTATTTGCCTGCCCACAACGGATTGGAATGGTTGACCCCAGGCGATTTTTACCTGGCCGTCGTAAAATAAGGCATCATTTACCGGTTGGGAGGTAAGAGATTCGATATATCGGTCACCGTATACCGGAGCCACTATTTTTGATCTTGAAGACGAATGCCCTTCCGCATCGTATAAATAAATACTGAATGAATGGTTTCCTTCCTGCAGATCATTTATAGTCAGACTCATCATGGCTGATCTTTCGTTAATAGCAACCACGGCGGAATCACTATTGTCCCAATATACAATGGCTTTTTTTACGGATGTATCGTTTACCAGCCAGGTTAATTTTATACGATTCATGCCGGGGTATGCTTTTATAGAATCAGCGGGATTAGTGGTAATGACCGGCTGGATGTTTTCATCTTTTTTTTTGCAGGAAATAAAGCTGTTACTGCTTACCGCAATAAAAAGCAAGCAGGTAAAAAGATTGAAATTATTATTATTTCTCATTTTACTGTATTTAAATTCTGTTTACAGTTGCGCCCAATCGATAATCTATCATGACATTCATTACCATAATGGTGATCATTTTTGCCATAGCACACAGTCTTATGCTAACGGATAAAGGTCCCAACTTCTTTGATTACGATATTATTTGTGTTGCCATAAGGCTGTTCGGCAATTACTTTAAAATACCTGCAATCCTGCTCCTGCAAGAAATCTACATACTGCAGATTATTGATATACTCGAGTGTAAAAGATCCCATAGGTGTCCAGGTGATGCTGTCCGTACTAATTAGAATCTGGATCAACTTGGGTGTCTCCGCGCGTTGTGACACAAGAAACGTAAGGCCGGCAACATTCGGTACGACACTACCCATGTCTACAGTAATTGAATGTGGATAATACGTCTGTGGTGATATTTGATTTACCCAGATGGTTGAAGTATTGTTATCAATGGCACTGGCCGGAGCCCTGGAAGTACCTGACCTTGCATCATAGCTGGAAGCTGTAGCTGTCCAACCGGATTTTGATAGTTCCTGGCGTGGGCCCTTTACTCTTACGGCTTTATAAGAGGTATAAAAAGTATCGAGCGATGTAGAGTCCGGAAAATAGAGCGTCCGGTATTGAAAGTTGTGCCCTGCATTAAAATCATAATCCGTTATGATTGTCGTGTCGGCATTAGGTGCTACCAGCAATTGACGGGGATTACCGGAAGTATCTGTGTATAAAATTTCTGATCCTAAAGAAGTCTCATCTGCAGGGTCACCCCAAACAATTTTAAGGCTGTCATCAAGAAAGAAAGCACTGTTAATAATCCGGGAAAGCAATGAACCCTCATACAAATCTCCGTAGGCTTTTCCGACCGCTGTCGTTCCTACGGATCGATTGCCTTTATCATCGTAGGTGTAAATATTAAATGTATAAGTTCCTTCCTGCATATTTTCAAGAACAATCTTCACCGTATCTACTTTGTTGCCGGTACGGTTAACCGGAACCTGTAAGGAGTCGGCTCCGTTGTTCCAAAAAACCTTTGCCTTCTTTATGGAAGGATCTCCCAGGATGAGCCAGGTTATCTCCACACGGTTTTTCCCTGAATAAATTTTTAGAGAATCTGCTGATGCGGGATATATCGTCTCTCCATTTTTCCAAAAACCCCGGTAGGTACTGTCCATTTTACTACAAGCTACCATACCGGTAATGATCATGGCGACGAGTAACCAAAAAGGAAGATAATTATTTTTATATTTCATCATACTTAGATTATGAGTTTTCAACTTTATTTATTTATTGTTCGCTACCCCAAAAAGTTAGCTCTGAAATGTATACATAAGTAACTCCACCCCAGTTTTTGAGTGTTTTAAATCGAAGATATCGTACGGGAGGAATGTCTAAAGGAAATTCAAAATCTTCTCCATCAACACAGGCAAACTGTAAATCCTCCGAAGTGGGTGTGGCGCTTCCCGACGGCTTTTTACTTACAAAATGTCCCAGCAGGATCCAATTATCCCAACTGCCGTCGGCTGAAGGATTATTGCTTCCCCAGATTTCAAATTCCTCGGGATCGCCCGCGTAATAAGCACCATCTGTTCCACCAGAAGACCGGGCAAGTCTGTGATAAAATTTAAAACGGCTGAGACGGGCAGTTACTCCCATATCAAAACTAAACCACTGGGGTATGCCTGTGTTGGGCTTTGTATGAAAAACTGGATTGGGTACATCCCATACATCATCCCAAAGATCTACCAAGCCGTCGTCAAGATGAGGCTGATAAGTGTCGGTAGGCAGAGGCAATCCTTTGAATTTTGTCTTATTTAGTTTTTGCTCAAAAAAAGGTGTTATATCTGCAAATAAAGTGTCAGAATAATTATTCCAACGGTCCCTGACAAAAACGCCAAATTTCCTTTTTTCGGCAGCAAAACCTCTTGTTGAAAAATTTCCTTTCTTACTTTGTGTGTAAAATATATCGGCCGGATATAAATTACCCAGGGAATCGGTAGTAAGTACATTAATTTTTATATCTGCCCCGCTTTCATTCAGGAAGCTTACATTCACTCCTCCAAACGTGGGTTTCATCACCAGTGACATAAATACTGAAACGACTGGCGGCGTCAATGGTTTAACTTTTACTGTCACCGGATCTGATTTTTTTCCTCCCCTTGAAACCGCATACAATTGTACATCATACGTTTTTGTATCCGGAAAGCCTTCAATAGTAAGGCTATTATTGTAATAGGAAGCTTTTTTGTTGAGCCGGATGCTATCATGGATAGAATATTCGGCCATGACGTAAAGTAAACTCTCGCTTTGTGGAAGTTTGTAAGAAATTGTTGCACCACCGGGCAGGTTTTGTACCTCAACATTACTAACTGGTGGAGGAGCCTGGTCATTTTTATTAATTGGTACTCCATTTTCATATTTTTGGCAGCCAAAAAATGATAATAAGACTACAGCAACAAAATATTTTTTTATCATAATATGCATTGTATTACAGGTTTAGGTAAAATAAAATGATATACACTACCATCCGGGATTTTGAATCAATTTGTTATTTGCTAAAAGAGCATTTTCATTGAGCGGCCATAAATAATCCCTGGTAGAAAATGTTTGATTAAAAATGACGCGCTCGCGGTAATAGCCTTCTGCACCCGACTGACTGAGATCCCACCCGCTGATTGGCCGGTTCAACTCGCTGACAGCTTCCTTCCACCTGCGTAAATCCCAGAAACGTTTGCCTTCGAATGCCAATTCAATAAGCCGTTCCTGGTGAATGATATCACGCATTCCTTCTTTTGTTTGGTATTTCCCTGGATGTTTGGAATAACTGGTCCATGAATTTTCTACTGAAGGAATGCCTGCCCTTTCGCGTACTGCATTGATGTATTGAAAAACCTCAGCCTGTGGCCCGCCGACTTCATTTAGTGCTTCAGCATATAAGAGGTAAAGGTCTGCCAGGCGAATCACCGGCCACGGATAAGATTGAATGGTGTAGGTGTTACCGTCTCCAATGATATTATTAAAATTTACCAGTTTTTTGGGCCAGAAACCAGTTGTGGAGTAGGCGCTGGCAACAATTTGAGCGGCGGGCTGACCGGCTTTGCTTGAAACAAAAAGAATGTCGCTGCCTTTGTCATCATAATGCCCCTGTCCGTACCAAATACCCCCGTCGAATGCGAGGTCGGCATAATACCGGGGTTCCCGGTTGAAATTAAATTTTGCAGTTGTATATCCTTCTTTCAGGTTGAATTTATTTTCTTCACCAGCCACCTTCAAATTGAATCGCCCGGTATAATCCCAGGTTTTATCTTCGGTTAAAGGAAGCCCATTATTGGTGTAAAACATTTCAGCAATTTTTAACGGTGGAGCTATACTACCGCGGGTTCCCTGGTTAGCAGTTTTCGTAGGATCCAACCCACGGGGTGTGGCTGACGCCTGTATGCTTCCGGCCATGCTATTGGTATTTCCCCAAATAATCTCCGGGTTCCATTTTTCAGCGACAGCATTGCGTATACTCATCTCTACCAGGGTAGTATCTGACAGATTATACTGAGAAAATTGCGGCTGATAATGATAAAGCTGGTATCCTAAAGATTCACAAAAATCGATAGCTGTTTTGCACGCATCGGCTGCTTTTTTCCATTTATTCTGCTCAACAGTTGCATTAAAAAATGGTTGACCCTCCTTATTCGTAAAGCCGTGATAATCGGTATTACCATTAAAAAGTGGACTAGCTGCGGTTACAAGCACAAGTGCCTTAACTGACAAATCAATAGCTTTGGTAATGCGCCCCAACTCAGAAATTTCATTTTCGACTTTATCTGGTAGACCAGGCCGCGCCTCATCCAGCAATTGCACAATATAGCTAAAGCACGAATCCACCGTTGAACGAGACAATCTTACTTCATCAGAGTTTGCGGAGATCGGAAGATTTTTTTTAACGAGCACAATTGGGCCATACATCCGTACCAGCCAAAAATTATAATAAGCTTTTAAGAATTTAACCTCTGATATCCAGCGGTCTTTTTCAGATTGCGACATATCTGGCACTACATGAATATTTTCCAAGAAAGTATTACACTGCCTGATCCCTTCGTACAGATCTTTTCCCCCTTGGGTTCCCTGCCAAAAATTGTTGTAAGGTTCAACTACCCGTTGATTGCCTTTTGCAATCTGCCATGCAGGTGAACTATTCGTGGGTACGACCCACAATTCATCGCCTCCAAAGAAGGCTGGGTTTTGATCAAGATTTGCCTGCGAGGGCATATAAGAATAGCAGGAAAATAAGTACCTCTCTGCAGTGCTGCGCATGGCGAAAGCATTTTCAATAGTTGCTACATTATCGGGGACAATATCTAAATATTTTTTGCATCCTGTTAAGGGTATGAGTATTATTGTTACCGATATAATGATTAAAACTTTTTTCATAATTTTTTATTTTAAAACGATACTTGGATACCTGCATTAAATATTTTTTGAAGGGGATAGCCTAAACCATTACCTCCCATTTCTACATCCCATAATTTAAATTGGCTCCAACTAAACAGGTTTGTCCCATTGACATAAGCACGCAGATTTTTCATAAAAAGCCGTTTGGCTATATGCTCGGGCAATGTATAACCTACTTCTATTTGTTTTAGGCGTAGCAACGCGCCGTTACGCATAAACCAGGTACTTATCTGGGAGTTATTGTCATTACCTGCCGAGGTGGTACTCAGACGCGGCCATAGTGCATTTAAATTCTGGTTATCTTCGGACCAATGATTGTTGGCATAAGCCTTCAATAATTGACGGCTATTAATAAATGGTGCAGTAGCATCTGCATCTATCCAGAAAGATTCACGACCAAGTCCCTGGAAAAATGTAGAAAAGTCAAATCCCTTAAATCCCACTGAGAACCCGAATCCATAGACGATTTCAGGAGTGGTTGGATAACCGATTGGCACCTGGTCCAAAGTAGTGATCTGGCCATCTCCATTCATGTCCCGGTATTTTATGTCTCCTGCACCATATTCTCCGAAATTTTGATGAGGGGATTTTGCTGCGTCTGCTTCATCGATAAATAATCTTTCGGCCAGATAGCCCCACTGTTGACCCACTGAATACCCTATCTTCGACTTCCAGGGCTCGTTCTGATAATCGTATTCTTCCACAACGGAATATTTGCTTGCTGCATAAGTAAAATTTGCACGAGCCTGAATCCATAGGCTATTACCAAAGGCCTGATCATAATCTAATGACAAATCGATTCCTTTACCTTCTACTTTACCAATATTGGCCTGGGGTTGTGCGGACAATCCCATTTCTGCGGGTGTCGCAACGCGGCTCATCAGAATATTGCTACGTACTTCCTTATAAATATCTGCAGTTAAGTTCCATTTGCCAAAGAGCCTGGCCTCAAGGCCTACATTCGCTTTTGTCGATTTTTCCCACGTAATATTGGTGTTGGAGTAGCGGGAGATTGAAATGCCGGGCCGGTAATATCCGTTGTCTCTCCCAAAAGTAGCTCCTGAAGACGCGTCATTCATATTTACATTCGAAAGGTACAGGAACCGGTCCTGTGCACTTCCGATATCATCATTGCCCGTCAATCCATAGGTACCTCTCAACTTTAAATTTTGTATGGTGGATTTCAAAGGTTCCCAGAACTTTTCGTTGGATACATTCCAGGCCAGGCCAAAGGATGGGAAAAAGCCCCATTGATTGGATTTGTAAAAACGTTCCGAAGCATTATAACCGAAATCAAATTCAGCATAGTAACGATGATCATACGAGTAGGTAGTTCGCCCTGCAAGACCTACGTTACGAAACGGTAATGAGGATTGAAGGTCGGTTGCATTTCCGGTTAATCGATTTTGAGCCAGAAAAACCAAAAGTCCATTCACATCATGTTTCTTGTTGAAGGTATGGTTGTAATTTAATGTGGATTGCATATAAAAACTGGACTGTACAATTTTTTGACCCGGGTTATAATCTAAATATTCGGTACCCTTATCTTCATTCAGGAGGACCAGTTGATAAGTGTTTTCCAATTTATTATAAGAAGTAGCCTGGTATAAAAAAGGAGTATATTCCCGGGTTACGTCAAAATAAGCATAACGTTGAGTGTTAAGCATTACATTGAAATTAAGCCCTTCAGCAAGGAAAGCAAGATCCTGTTTAATCTCAAATTGCGCGTTCAGTGTAGACCTGGAATAATTTTTATATCCTTTCTCCAGGTCAGCATATGGATTCAGGTAAGTTCCCGTGCCGTCATCGTAATTTCCAAACATGATATGTTTTACAAACTGGTGTGCTTCATCGACGGGGTAATAAGGGCGGAAACGTACAGGGTTGGTATTCATAATTTCTTTGTACAAGCCTGTTCCGCCTGGGATCGGGCCACTATAATCATCAAAACTACCACTTAACCGTACGGCCATCTCAGTTGACCTGGTCAGATTCACATTTACATTGGAACGCATTGAATAGGTTAATAATTTAATGTTGCTATTAAAATTATTCCTGTGATCCACTTTCAATATGCCATTATCTTTTTTGACAGATCCTGAAACAAAATAACGAGCTACCTGGCCACCCCCGCTCACGTTCAGGTTGGCCCGTTGGTTGGTAGTATAGTCCTTAACAAGTTCTTTCCGCCAGTCGGTAGCAGGATACATAAATGGATTGATACCAGCGATGGTATTCTCAATTTTTTGGTCGGAATAGGGCAAAATTCCTAAGGGGCTTCTTGTTAAAACCGCTTCGTTTTGCAATTTCATATAGGTAACCGGGTCGGCCAGTTGGATGTTGCGAGTGGGCATCGAAACTGAATTTTCAACCCTAAGAAAAATTTTAGCCTTGCCTTCCTTCCCCTCTTTTGTCTTTATAAGGATCACGCCATTGGCTGCACGGCTGCCATAGAGGGCAGTGGCAGTAGCATCCTTTAAAATTGAAAAACTTGATATATTGTCAGGTTCAAGGCGTGCCAGGTCAGTAGAGGTGCTTTCAATTCCGTCTATCAGTATCAGCGGATCTTTTTTATATCCAAATGTAGTTACTCCCCTGATGAAAAAGGAAGCATTATCCTCACCGGGTTCGCCACTTCGCTGGTAAGCAATTACACCCGCGAGCCGGCCAGCGAGGGCCGTGGTAAGATTGCTTGATGGCACTTTAAGCTCAGAGGGATTGATAGAGGTTACTGCTCCTACTACGTCCTCTTTCTTTTGTTTTCCAAACGCTACTATTACTACGTCGCCCAATACATTCCTGGAGGGGATCAATTTTATATTAATAGTTTTACGATCGGCAAAAATTTCCTGTTCTTCAAATCCAACCATGCTAAATACGATCGTAGCATTGTCAGGAACCATAAGGATGTACCGGCCATTTACATCTGTAGTGGTCCCTATGCCCGGACTATTTTTTACACTAACCGACACCCCAATCAGTGGTACCCCGGAACTGTCAGTTACCAGGCCGGTAATCTCTTTATCCAGGAAAGAGTTGTGAGGAGTAACTTTTGGCTCGCCCAGGAAATGACTGTGAGTGGCTGCATTATAGTAGCCTCCTCCATAAGCCACTGCCACTACACCCGGAAAGCCGGTCAGGCAGAGGAAGAAATAAAAGACTTTTCTTTTCAGATAATAATTTAGCATGGTAATCTTTTTAATTAAATTATATTTTTTCAAAGCTCATTGCATACATACCACAGCGGAAGTAGTTCATCAGTTTTCTTAGTCTCATTTAGAACTGATGAAAAAAACAATAACAAACTTGTGATGGAACAAACAATATCGTTTTAAATAAATAGCACAGCAATCGCCTGGATAAATAAATAAGTAATGTTCTCGGTGCTAAAATAATAATAATGTGGTAATCAGGAAAGGCAGGACAGCTATTGTTAGCAGAAAGCCAGTAGTACAACGATTGACACAAATACGGGAACTCCGCACTTTTTATATTAAATTCGTATCAAGCGGTCATATAAAAGAGTAATTTATGAAGAAAGGCGTTACGCTTAAGGATATAGCAGAACGGCTGAACATGTCAGTTTCCACCGTCTCGAAGGCGCTCAGTAATGGACCATCCATCAGCGAAGCCACCAGGGAAAGAGTACTCAAAAAAGCGCAGGAATGGAATTATATTCCCAATGAATCAGCCCGCCATTTTAAAATGAATAAAAGTTTCACTATTGGTTTGATCATACCGGATCTGATGGATCAGTTTTATATACTGGCAATAAATGGTGTAGAAGAAATTGCAGCTACAGAGAATTATAATATCATCCTTACCCAGTCGCATGAAGACATTAAAAAAGAAGAAAAGATAGTCAATGTGATGATCAAAAACCGTATTGACGGAATCATAACAGCTATTACAAAGGATACGGTAAATATGTCGTTGTTTCAAAAGTTTAAAGAAATTGGAATACCAGTGGTATGCATTGCCCGGGAACCCCAGAATAATTCCTTTAATTACGTCTGCATCAATAATGAAGAAGCCGCTTTTACGGCAACTGATTTTCTGATTCAAAGAGGCCATCAACGTATTGCTCACCTGATGGGCCCAAAAACCATGCAGGTAAGTAAAGAGCGTCTGAAAGGGTATAGACAGGCTTTAATGAAACACAAAATACCTATAGATCCCGACCTGGTAAAGGTGGTCGATTTTAGTCGTTCCGACACTTCAGCAGCTATAAATCAATTAATGAAACTGAAAAGCCCGCCTACCGGCATTTTTACTTTTAAGAATTATATTACCCTGGATGCTATTGATTATCTGAAAAAAACACATCCACGAAAACTCAACAAGATTGATTTTGTAAGCTTTGGCAATCTGCCTTTACTCAAATACCTCAATCATAAACCGTTGGCTTCCATTGATGAATGTTCCTATGAAATGGGAGAGGCGGCAGCCCGGCTGCTATTTGAAATGATAAGTGAAAAAACCGACACAGAAAAAGCAAAGAAAATTGAAATTCCATGCCGGTTAATAATTCATAAATAAATTATCAAAAAAGGCAGATTCAGAGCTTTATTTCCGTGATCCTCTTTGAATTATAAAATCAATACTCTTCCTTTGCAGCCCGCCTCACGCAAAACGTTAGCGGTACCGACTTGTTGTCCAGTCATCGTAAGTCATTTCAAATTTGATCTCCTTTGTTCTGTGAGTTCCCACTTCTTTCCAGCCAGCTTTTCTGTAAAATTTTCCTGCTCTTGTGTTAAAAGCTGTTCCTAACCAAACTTTCTCTTTTGTCTGCGTAAAATACCAGTCCAACATTTTCCTGTGTAATATTTCTCCGATACCTTTTCTCTCTTACAACCTGAAACGCTTTCCAGTCAAGCGTTTCAGGCAAATCTTGGGTAAGATGAGTAAAATACAAAAAGATTAAAAGTCGGGATGACTGGATTCGAACCAGCGGCCTCTTCGTCCCGAACGAAGCGCGCTACCGGGCTGCGCTACATCCCGCAATATTTTTTTGAGCCTGCAAATTATCAAACTCTGATTAGTTAAACAAAGATTATTCTTTTAATGACGGAAATAAAAATCTATCCTATTTGTTGGTTTACTGTTTCGTTTAAATACCTTTAGGAAAGATCTTCATGATAAGTAGCGGTTGTTTTTTTGATAACAGTAAAACATGATCATGAAAAAGAAAATCTTATCTGTTTTTACCTTCCTTATTTTTTTTAATAATGCTGAAAGCCTGGCTGTTATTGATTTTCAACAACCTTCAATTATTTCTTCCAAAAATGAAAACCTGTTTGATTCCGATGAAGTTTTAGACATTACTTTAAAAGGAAATATTGCCACATTGCTAAAAAACCGAAGAAATGAGGCGAAATATTTTTCAGTTATTCTTACTTACAAAAATGAAAGAGGAAAAGAAGTTTCTATTCCGATCCAGGTAAAGACAAGGGGCCATTTTCGCCGGCAGAAAGCCAACTGCAATTATCCCCCGCTATTATTAAAGTTATCAGGAAAGGGAAAACCTTCTGATTATTTTCCTGCAAATTCTTCCTTAAAATTAGTGATGCCATGCAAGAGCGACAAATTTATTGTATATGAGTGGCTGGCGTATAAATTATACAATTTGGTTACCACACAAAGTTTCAGGGCAAGGCTTGTGAAAGTGACACTGCAGGATGAGAACAGTAAAAAAATTGTGGAACCTTTCTATGGAATTATTTTGGAAGAAGAAAATCAGATGGCCAAAAGAAATAATGATATTGTTTTAAAAAAGAAAATAAGGCCGCAGGAAGTAATGCAGCCCTCATTTTTAAAAATGGCCATGTTTGAATATCTCATTTCAAATACAGATTGGTCGGTTGAATATCTTCAAAATATAAAACTGATCGCTGCAGATTCTACTGCGGCTCCTGTCGCCGTACCCTATGATTTTGATCTTGCCGGAATCGTGAATTCACCTTATGCCAAACCTGCCGAAGAATTGAAATTAAATTCTGTCAGAGAGCGCCGCTATCGCGGGTATTGCGTTCAGGATGTTAAATTATTTGATAGCACCGTCGCTTTTTATAATGGATTAAAAACTAAAATTTATGAAATGTACACAAGTTGTTCTTTGCTTGATTCAAAATATGTAATGGCAACTATAAAATTTTTGGATGAATTTTATGCTACCATCAATAATCCTAAATTTTTAAAAAAAGAATTTCAATATCCCTGTGATCCAAATGGAACAGGAAATGTGATTATCAGAGGGCTTGGAAAAGATTAATTGAACAAAAAGATAATGAGGAAAATAAAAATTATGATCAATATTTTCGGGCGTTGAGGGTAAAAACTTTATTCACTTCTCCCGGATTTTTTATCATGGTAAAAAAATCATCAAGGTATCCTGTCAAATCTTTTTTGATTTTTGAATTTATAAGGCCACAATTGGTGATCAATGCGTAAATATTTTTTTCCTGCTTTTTAAAAATATCCAATGTTTCATTGATCTCATCGAACGTCCTGGGAAAGCCTCGATATACTCTTTCGCGTACATTGGCAATATCTAACTGTGGATCTGGAATTAGCCGGGAATTTTATACCGGCTTTTCCCTTGTAACGCAAAAGATTTTTAATATTGGTTTTGATGGTGACGTTTAAAATGGAAGTGTCTTCAAAAAATTTTGCAGGATCAATAGAAGTCGTCTGGCCGAATATCATTCGGGGTGTAAAGAAAGAGAATAGTAACAGCACATATAAAATTGATTTCATTGTTTCTAAATTATCCGGCCTTGAAAGCCGCCCAACACTAATTTCGGACGCTTTAATTCATTGTTGTTTGCCATATTTGAAGCCTCTGTATTTTGGGCTGATACAGTAAAGCAACAAATAATGATAAAAACCAAACAGAGAGATTTACGCATAATCTGAAAAATTTAATGATTCAAAAAAAGGTAAAACCTGAAATTTTTTTAGCTGCCTTAATAAGAATGAAATAGAAAAAAGATTTTTTAAAACTTAAATGTTTTAGAAAGCCAGAGCCGAACCCAAAAATTATTTTTTATGCTTGTGTTGTTTTTCATCCAGTACCAGTTTTTCAATTCCCTCATTTCCATAGCTTTCAAGGTCTTCTAAAAGTCCCTGGTCAGTGAGATCAAGCGGTTGTGAATTTTCCCAATCATGTTTTGATGTTTTTTTTAATCTCTCTATCACTGGCGTATCATGCACTTCAATGGCCAGTTCCCTGCGATGGTCAAAGCTTCCGGGGCTAAGGTTTATAGAACCGATAATAGCACGAGTATCATCGGCCAGCAACATTTTGCCATGGAGTTTTAAAAATTTTAGCTTATGTACTTTTATACCTACATCATCCATTATACGTAATCCTCCAACTCCTTCTATCAGTTTTTCTATTTTTAAAGTATGGGGCGGCTGTGCCATCACATGAATTTTTACGCCACGCCTGGAGGCTTGCACCAGGCGCTCGATAATTACCACATCCTGGAAACGTTCGTTTTGAATAAAAAGCTTATGCTTCGTCTCATCTATGAACTTTGCAATTCTGGCTCTGCCATTGTTATTGCACCACACAAGGCTCAAACTTTCAGTTTCTCCAAAACTTTTCCTTTCCCAATCTGCTTCGAAACCTGCAATAATTTCGTTTACTTCATGTGCGTGATACGTGACAATGGCATAGTCCCTGGTTTCAATAAAATTTTTTGTTTCCCAATTGAACGATTTCACAAAAGCCATTCTGTCGTCAATTACCATAGATTTTTCATGAGTAACTGTAAACGCCGGGTTGCTGTCTTTTACTTCTATCTCTGCTGCCTCAAGCAATCTGCGAAAGTTTTCGTTTTCTGGCTCCCCGCTGTGACGCACGGGATTCAGCATTACTTTTACCTGAACGCCCCTGTTTTTTGCAGCAATAACTGCTTTGATAAGGCCTGCGTCAGAAAATAAAAACATTTTAACCCGGATCGTTTTGACCGCGTTGTTGATCGCATCAATGATTTCTTTTTCTGTATCGTCAGGCAAAACAATTAATGACCGGTAAGACATTTGGGTTTTATTTTTTAAAAAATTGAATGTAAATGACCAGGAATGTTCTTTGATTTAATGAGCCAGGCTAACCTTGCACATTATACAACTCTTCGTATAGCTCGCCTTTCTTAATCAACTCATCATGAGTACCCTCTTCTGCAATCTTTCCATTGGCAAGCACGATGATCTTTTCAACATTTTTGATAGTGTTGAGGCGATGCGCAATAATAATTACAGTTCGTTCCTTCATCAGGTTTTCCAGCGCTTCCATCACTGTTTTTTCTGATTCAGTATCCAGCGAAGAAGTGGGTTCGTCAAGAATCAATATGGGCGAATTGCGAACCAATGCACGGGCAATACCAATTCTTTGCTTTTGGCCACTGGAAAGCGTTACCCCGTTTTCACCCACCAGCGTTTCAAATTTGTGTGGCATTTTTTCAATAAATTCCATCGCGTTAGCCATTACTGCTGCCTGGGTTATTTCTTCTTCTGTTGCATCCGGTTTGCCGTAAGCAATGTTTTCGCGAATGGAACCATAAAACAAAATTGTTTCCTGCATTACAAAGGCAATTTGTTCCCGCAGGCCGTCAAGGGTAAATTGAGAAATATCTGTTCCATCTATTAATATGCGGCCCGAAACAGGATCATAAAAACGCGCAATAAGGCCTACAATAGTTGATTTACCGCTTCCGGTGGGGCCACATATTCCAATCCGCTGGCCCGCATGTATCGTCAGGTTGAGTTCCTGGATCACGGGTGATTCCGGGTCATAAAAAAAGATAACATGATCAAAAACGATTTCTCCTTTTATCTTTTGTGGCTTGATGGCATTAGGGATTTCTTTGGTAATGGTATCCGTTTTTAAAATAGCCTGGATTCTTTCCACCGCCACACCTACCTGTGCTATCGTACTTGTCATTTTGGCAAGGTCCTGTACAGGGCTGAAAAATTTTCCCATGTAATAAAGAAAAATAGTAAGAGTTCCTACTGTCATTATACCATTGATCACCAGATGTGCGCCGCGCCAAAGAACAAATGCTGTACAAGCAGAAACCGTAATAGCTACTACCGGGGAAAGGACCGATTTGACTCGTTTTGCTTTTAGAGCCGCATCTACTGTATCCTCACTTATCTTTTTCAAGCGGGCTTCTTCATAATTCTGCCGTCCAAAGGCATTTACCACCCGGATAGATTCCAATCCTTTTTGCAATATCACAAACATGTTGGCCTGGTCTTTTCTCACTTCGCGTGTAGCTTTTTTCATGGCCTTTTTAAAATGGCTTACAAAAAAAAGCAGGAAGGGGGCCACTGCGAGCGCCACCAGTGTAAAATCTGAATCGAGATAAAACATTACGCCCACCATACCGGCTATCGTCAGAAAATCTACAAGGATATTTAATAGAGTACCGGAAGTAAAATTTTGTATGGTTGCAACATCTGCGGTAAAGGTGCTTATTAATTTACCGGTTTGATGAGTATCATAATAAGATAAAGAAAGATGCTGTAAATGATGATACATTTTTCTCCGGAGATCGTCGGCAACATACTGAGCTACTTTCTCATTGTAAAAACTGTCGAGGTAGCTCGCAAATGAGCCTATGCATGTAATAGTGAGATAGCTCAAAGCTGCTACAATAGCGAGTTGAGTATAGTTTTCGCTGGGAAAAAAAGAATCCATCCAATGGAGAAAATCAGGCAAAGGCTGATGAGCTATCACATTATCTATGATCAGCTTCAGCGGCCAGGGTACTGCAAGGCCGACCAAAGCTTCCAGGATCATCGCCAATAAAATAATCACGATGAACTTCCAGTAGGGCTTCCATAGAATTATCGCCCATGAAAAAAGGTTCGTTACTGAATGTTTCTTTGGGTTATTTTCAACCTTATCATCAGCTATGGTTAGTGAATTTTTCATTTAAATGAAAAAAATCAAATTTTATGATACAAGGCTAATGAACAATCTGTAGTATTGTATTTTTTGGTTTACTATAAAGATAAGTTGAAAAATTAAAATTTTTTATGATACCAAAAAATATTCAAGATTTTTTTGTTGAGCCTGAAAAACTTTCCTGATTGGGTGCTAAAAGGTAATAAATACAGTAGCGGGGGGCCAGGAAGATCGCAGGTTTTGATGTAAACTGGGAATTCAATTATTATCTCACATAGACAGCGGTCTTTTGTCTTTTTCTGACAAAATGCTTGTTTTCATTGATCATCAGCCTGAAATCCAATTCAGCAATCTGCCTCTTGCATTCCGACTGAACCATCCTGCTGAAAACTTTCATACCAGTAGAATCAAATGGGTTATTTTGAAGGATATCGAGTAATAAAATTTCAAATGAAGCAGAAGGCAGCCAGTCAACATCACGCTTGTAGCCCATCACAGCCAAAACTTCCGTTTGATCCATAAAATTCTGGACTCTCCTTTTGCTCAGATTTAAAGTAGAACAACTGCCGAAATGAATGATGGAACGGGAGCAGGTATTTCCAATAATATTGCCCAGGTCGATAAGGGTCACTTTTTCTTTTCCTACTTTAATAAAACCGGGCTCTCCATGAAAACCCAGGTATAGTATAGGATACTTGCCACAAAAGGATTTTTTCTTCCAGCGGTTGATTGAATATTCGAATTCTGCCTTCGTATTGCACCGGTGATGTACAAAAGGCATATTGCTGTGTTTGCCCACCAATTCCAGCACGGGAGTAACAGATAT
>JBIQMJ010000045.1:0-17590 GCA_044463445.1 Segetibacter koreensis | reverse complement strand
AAACACCTGCAAATGATGTCATATTAAAAACAGAAATCCCCCACCTGGACCTGATGCCTTCACACATTGACCTGGTAGGCGCTGAAATAGAAATGATCAATTATCCCGACAGGGAAAGTGTTTTAAAAAATGTGTTGAAAACCATTCGCGATCAATATGATTTTATAATAATCGATTGTTCGCCCTCCCTGGGACTGATCACGGTAAATGCACTGGTGGCTTCAGACAGCGTGGTAGTGCCGGTGCAGGCTGAATTTTTTGCCCTGGAAGGATTGGGGAAATTATTAAATACCATAAAGATCGTTCAAAGCAGGCTGAATACTCAACTGCAGATCGAAGGCCTTTTAATGACTATGTATGATGGAAGATTACGCCTGTGCAACCAGGTCGTGAATGAAGTAAGGCATCATTTTGATGAGCTTGTTTTCAACAGTGTTATCCATCGCAATACCAGGTTGAGTGAAGCGCCTAGTTTTGGGAAACCTGCAATCCTGTATGACGCGGAAAGTAAAGGCGCCATCAATTATCTGAATCTTGCCAAAGAAGTGTTACAAAAAAATAATATGACCAGGATGAGCCAGTCTGATAAAATACTGGAGCATCCATAAAATTCAAAATAAATCATTCATACAATAAATGAAAAGTACACCCAACAGAAAAGAGGCATTAGGAAAAGGGATACGGTCGCTGTTACAAAATATCGATACCGATCTCTCTGTAACCGAAAAAAGTCTTATAAAAGATTCTTCAGATAAAATCAATATAAGTCAAAAAAGGATCCCTCTCAGCCAGATCGAAGCCAATCCGGAACAACCCCGGCATGATTTTGATGACAACGCTTTAAGCGAGTTGGCCGCATCCGTAAAGATGCATGATATCATTCAGCCGATCACAGTTACAAAAACTGCATCGGGCAAATACAGGATCATCGCAGGAGAAAGAAGGTTTCGCGCGGCAAAAATAGCAGGACTGGCTGATATGCCGGTTTACATCAGGGATGTGAAAGATTCAAAAATTCTTGAACTGGCGCTGTTGGAAAATTTGCAACGTGAAGATTTGAATGCCATTGAAATTGCGCTTAGCTACAGGCAACTTATGGAGGAGCTGGATTACACACAGGATCAGCTTGCTGAGCGTATGGGAAAAGAAAGAAGTACGGTAACCAATTACATACGCCTCCTGAAATTGCCGCCCGATATCCAGGCTGCGGTTCGCAATGGCACTATCAGCATGGGGCATGCCAGGGCGCTCATCAATGTGGATGTGGTGGATAAGCAGCTTTATATTTTTAATGAGATCAGGAGTAAAGAACTTTCGGTACGACAAACTGAAGAATTGGTAAGGCGCGTCTATGCTCCCAAAGCGCCTGTTAATAATTCGGTAAAAAGCACGCTGCCACCCTCATTGAAAAAAATTGAAGATAATTTAGCATCGCACTTCAGCACAAAAGTGAAAATGACTCATAGTAAAAAGGGAACCGGCAGCATCACTTTTGATTATTTTTCAATTGAAGAATTAAGCTCATTATTAGATAAGATGCAGGTTTCCGTAGATTAATTATGGCACGTTCAGGCATTTTTATCCTTCTGTTTCTGTTCCTATTAATTCCTGGAAAAGTACTTTTTGCCCAGCAAACCGGAGATTCCCTTTATTCAAACAGCCCCGATACCCTGCCAGCCCCGCCGGATACTTTTCATCTGAAGGAACAATTAAAAAAAAGTGATACTCTCGTCGTAACCAGTTCTTCTAAAGATTCTTCAAAAGGGTCTTCAAAAAAAAATGTACTCGCACTGGATACTGCGGTAAAATTTAATCCAAAGGTGGCCATGCTGCGTTCGGCAATTCTTCCGGGATGGGGACAATGGTACAATAAAAAATATTGGAAGATTCCTATCGTTTATGGAGCATTGGGGATTAGTGCGGGTGTATTTTTTTATAACCTCAAGACCTATCGTGACCTGCGTCAGGCCGTAATTTACCGGTCAAGAAATACCCATGCAGATAGTATGCGCGTGGTGCCGGAGTTCAGAAGCTTTTCCACGCAGTTTCTGCGGGTAAACAGAAATGCGTTCAGGCAAAATATCGATTATTCCGTCCTGGCTTTCCTGGCGCTCTGGGGATTGAACGTGGTAGATGCCACGGTGGACGCACATTTGAAGGCTTTTGATGTTTCTCCGGATATAGGAATGAGAGTAAGCCCTAACCTGTCGTCTAATAATGCAGGCCTTTCACTGGTTTTCTTTTTTAAAGATAAAAGTTCGAAACCATTGTCCCCTCTTCCTTAAATTTTAATTTTACATCTTAAAATATGAATTATTATTATGAAAATAGCTTTGCTCGGATATGGAAAAATGGGACACTCGATAGAAGAAATTGCTGTAAACAGAGGCCATGAAATCGTATTAAAAATTAACGACCAAAACCTGGAAGACCTCACCAAAGCAAATATCCGAAAGGCAGAAGTGGCTATCGAATTCACTAATCCCGATAGCGCGGTAAAAAATATTTTATTTTGTTTACAGGAAGAAGTAGCGGTGGTGTGTGGAACTACCGGGTGGCTGAAAAATTTAAAAACCGTTGAAGACAAATGTAAAGAAGTCAACGGAAGTTTTTTGTATGCAAGCAATTTTAGCGCTGGCGTTAATATCTTTTTTGAATTGAATAAAAAATTAGCAGCATTGCTAAAGACTCATCCGGCCTATGATGTAGCGATTGAAGAAATTCACCATACTCAAAAAAAAGATGCTCCCAGCGGAACGGCGATAACCCTCGCTGAACAGATCATTCAGTTTTCTGATATAAAAAATAAATGGATCAACGAAGAAAGTGGAAATAAAAAAGAGCTTTCTATCATCAGCAAAAGAATTGATGAAATCCCCGGCACACATTCTGTAAAATATACCTCAGCCATTGATGATATTGAAATCATTCATACCGCGCACAACCGGAAGGGATTTGCCGAAGGAGCCGTATTGGCAGCGGAATTTATTGCAAACAAAAAAGGCATTTTTGCAATGAAGGACGTGTTGAATTTTTAGGGCAAAATAAAAAAATCCATTATTTATTTGCCTGCTTAATGTTACCGCTTTTCCTTTTATTTTAGAAAAATTTTTCTAATCAAACAGCTTCCGCAAGGAAGCTGTTTTTATCATTCTGCGTGAATCAAAAATTATAAGCCAGCCGCAGATTCAGAGAGCCAAGAGTAACTGAGTTCTTGCTGGAAGCGAGGTATTTTAATGCTATATCAAAATTCGGACTCACATAATAACCAAGGCTGGGAGCATAAGCGAATGCACCGCTGCCGCCTTTGGAGAAAAAAGCGTATCCTAATTGTGCATGGCCATACACTTTATTCTCTGTGCCGAAAAAGAATTTTGCACCAGCCATCACAGGAATGATGCCTGTGTTTCCGCCGCCACCTTTCCATGAATATCCTTCATAGCCACCACTCAAAGTAATGAAAGTGGTAGGAGCTACCCCAAAATCTGCCTGGAGATCTGCGCCATAAGCGAATGAGTAACCAGTGCTGGTTGGAATACCAATATTGCCCGCAATGCTTATCCTCGTAGGTTTTTCCTGTGCATTTGCACTCATGATTGAAATTCCAAATATTGCAAAAACAAAAATTAGCTTTTTCATTCTTTTAAGTTTTAGTTGTTAATAGATTTATTAATTTTTAAATTGATCAAAAATCAGACCTAAATAAATCCCATTATTATTATTAATGTGCAATGCCCTTCTGAAGATTTTCGATCATATCAGTGGTTAATGCAGCAAGATCATATTTAGGTTTCCAGCCCCAGTCGTGTCGTGCAACTGAATCATTAATGCTTTGTGGCCAGCTATTGGCAATATCCTGGCGATAATCCGGCTTGTATAAAATGGTAAACTCAGGGATGTGCTTCTTAATTTCTGCAGCAATTTCTTTTGGGGAAAAGCTTACCCCGGAAATATTATAGGAAGTCCGGGTGGAAATTTTTTCAACGGGTGCTTCCATTAATTCTAAGGTAGCCCGGATGGCATCGGGCATATACATCATTGGTAAATAAGTATCTTCTTTTAAAAAACAATCAAAGTGATTTTCGCCGATGGCTTCCTGGAATATTTCCACTGCATAATCTGTAGTGCCGCCTCCAGGCTCGCTTTTGTAACTGATAAGCCCGGGGTAGCGCAAACTTCTTACGTCAATTTTGAAGCGTTGGAAGAAATAATTGCACCAGAACTCCCCGGCAAATTTGCTGATGCCATATACAGTTATTGGTTCTATTATAGTATGTTGTGGACAATCTTTTTTGGGAGATGTAGGACCAAAAACGGCAATACTGCTGGGCCAATATACTTTATGGACATTTTCATCTTTGGCAATTTCGAGCACATTTAAAAGGCTGGTCATGTTCAGGCTCCATGCGAGATTTGGATTTTTTTCACCCGTGGCTGAAAGGATAGCAGCCAACAAATATATCTGGGTAATATTCTGGCGGATCACCTGAACGTGGAGCATTTCTTTGTTCATCACATCAAGGCTGACGTAAGGGCCTGTACCTTTTAATAATTCATTTTCTGCACGCAGGTCGGAGGCGATCACATTGGCGCCGCCATAAATTTTACGAAGTTCTAAAGTAAGTTCTACACCTATTTGCCCGCAGGCGCCAATCACTAATATTTTTTCCCTGATCATAATTTTTGTTTTAAACACAAAGTAAAATCTAAACGCTCACCAGGCAAAATCATAACAGTAAACATAGAAATAAGATGAAATTTTATTCTGCGGTTTTAATTTTCTCACCGATGATCTTCCCGTCTTTCATGTGAAGCAGACGGTCGCTAAGCTGTGCCAGTTCCTCATTATGCGTTACGATGAGGAATGTTTGGTGAAAACGATTCCGGAGGTCAATAAATAAATTGTGT
Organism: Segetibacter koreensis; assembly: GCA_044463445.1. GTDB lineage: Bacteria > Bacteroidota > Bacteroidia > Chitinophagales > Chitinophagaceae > Ginsengibacter > Ginsengibacter koreensis_A. The sequence goes on along the minus strand of JBIQMJ010000045.1, from coordinate 12,682 downwards.
AATTCTTTGGCATTGGCCGAATCGAGATTGCCTGTGGGTTCATCGGCCATCACCACAGAAGGGTTATTGATCAGCGCCCGTGCGACAGCCACCCGTTGTTGCTCGCCGCCTGAAAGCTCGCCAGGCTTGTGTTCGCCTCGATTTTTTAAGTTCAATAATTCCAGCAATTCTTCCGCTCTCCTTTCCACTTCTTTATTTTTTTTGCCGGCGATCCAGGCAGGAATACAAATATTTTCAATTGCTGAAAATTCGGGAAGCAAATGGTGAAACTGGAATACAAAACCAATATGTTCATTCCGGAAAGCCGCCAGTTTCTTACCCTTCAATTTATTCACGTTCACATTGTCAATAATTATTGATCCTTTATCTGCCAGATCAAGCGTTCCAAGGATATGCAATAAAGTGCTTTTCCCCGCGCCTGAAGACCCGGCAATACTTACAATTTCTCCTTTTTCAATCAACAGGTCCACCCCTTTTAAAACCTCCAGTGAACCATAGCTTTTATGTATATCCGTAGCTTTTAACATAACTAAATATAAGGGTTAAATTGAAATTGAAAAATAAAAAAATAAACACTTATCCATGCAATATAATGTTTCAAAATCCGTAAATAAAACAACCCCGGGCCTTTAAAAACAATATTTGGTTTTCTAAATAATACTTTTACATTTGCGGAAAATTAGAAAGCCTCTTTCCTGATTTTTATAACAAAAATTAAAAGAAACAAATAAATAATATGTTTTGGACATTAGAACTCGCTTCTCACCTCGAAGAAGCTCCCTGGCCGGCAACGAAAGATGAACTGATTGATTATGCCATCCGCAGTGGAGCGCCGCTGGAAGTGGTTGAAAATCTGCAGGAGCTTGAAGATGAAGGCGGCGGCGATATATATGAAAGCCTTGAAGACATCTGGCCTGATTATCCCAGCCAGGAAGATTTTTTCTTTAATGAAGATGAGTATTGATGGAGTTGCGATTAGAAAAGTTTAGAAAGGTTTAGATTGTTTAGAAAAAACCTGTCAGATAAAAAATTAAAACCGCCTCTTGCCAGGCGGTTTTTTGTTATTTTTAAAATCTTCTGATGTTCCTCCTTTGGAGGTTAGGAGGCTTTATTTTTCCATTTGCTCAATCACAGTATGCGTAACTCCGGTTGATGAGAATCCGCCGTCATGAAACAGATTTTGCATAGTGACATATTTGGTAAGGTCGCTGAAAAGTGTAACAATATAATTGGCGCAATCTTCACCGGTTGCATTTCCCAGCGGGCTCATTTGTTCTGCATAATTCATAAACCCATCAAAACCTTTTACCCCGCTTCCCGCGGTTGTCCTGGTTGGCGATTGTGAAACTGTGTTCACTCTCACTTTATTTTTAAGCGCATAATGATACCCAAAACTACGCGCAATACTTTCCAGCAAAGCTTTGGCATCCGCCATTTCACTATAATCAGGAAATACGCGCTGGGCGGCAATGTACGTGAGTGCCACCACGCTTCCCCATTCATTTAAAGTGTCTAATTTATATGCAGTAGCCAATAATCTGTGTAAACTCGTTGCCGAAATATCCAGCGTTTTTTGATTAAATCCATAATCAATTTCTGTATAAGGTTTTCCTTTTCTCATATTCATGCTCATTCCCACTGAATGTAACATAAAATCGAAGCTACCGCCAAAATGTTCCTTCGCTTTTGTAAGCAGGTTCAGCATGTCATCGTTGCTGGTTACATCGCATGGAATAATGGGGGCATTAATTTTTTCAGCGAGTTTATTTATTTCTCCCATCCGCATGGCAATTGGCGCATTGGTCAAAATAATTTCAGCGCCCTCTTCATGGCATTTCAATGCGGTTTTCCAGGCGATTGATTTTTCATCAAGCGCTCCAAAAATAATTCCCTTTTTTCCTTTCAATAAATTGTACGGCATAGATTTTATTTTTTTTGCAAAGTAAGAATTCTTCTTTTATTGTTTGATGGTTCTATTGTTTTATTGTAAAGAATTTACTATTCAATAATCAATTTCAATTGAAAGTTTTAGAGAACCTTTTATGATAATACGCGGATTTCCACCTTTGGGTTCTGCAATTTTGTCCATATATATTTATTTACTGTTATCAGGCCAATCTTGAGTCAATTATTTTTGAGATTTAGCCCTTTATCTTTAAACTGCCTGAATAAAATTTTAGTAAAAAGTGGAAAAGACATTATCCTGAATGCCTGATTTCTTAGCCAGATTCCAGGATTACTTTTAGGCAAAAATGATTTTGCAAAACTCTGTGCTGATTTTTGTTTTTTATCAATAAATGGTTTGAATATATTTTCGTATTCTGTAAAGGCCATTTTGTAATCCCCATTTGCAAGTTTTAATTCTCCTGCAAGGATATAAGCGCCCACCATCGCAAGTGTGGACCCTTTTCCTGATAATAATGATGGGCAGCAGCCGGCATCACCCACCAAAGTGATTCTTCCCTTACTCCAATGTTCCATTTTGATTTGACTAATGGAATCAAAATAAAAGTCTGGTGTAGTGTCAATTCTGGATAGCAATGCGGCACATTTCCAGCCAGCATTTATAAATTCATTCTTCAGAATTTGCTTTTGGGCAGCAATGTCGTGATATTCGTAATTTAATTTTTTAGGTGATGAGAAAATGAAGAAGGTTGCTGTTTTTTCCACATTCAATGAATAAACAGCCACCTGTTTGCCGGGCACGTTAAACATTGAAAATGCTCTTCCCTCGTCAGGGAAATTATCTATTGTAAAAGAAGAAGTGTAATAACCATAATATTTTTCAAATTGAGTTTCCGGGCCAAAAATTAAACTCCTGACATTGGAGTGCAGTCCGTCTGCGCCAACAAGCAGGTCAAACGAACGTGTTGCGCCACTTTTAAAAGTTACTATTACTTTTTCGTCTTCCTGCTCAATCCCTTTTATTGTATCTCCAAAAATAACTTCGGTTTCTTTATCAAGGTCCTGATATATGACTTTTGCCAAATCACTGCGAAGTAAAGTGAAGGCTCTGTTATTGAGCGCCTTCTTAATCTTTTGATAGTTCATGCTACCCTTTACGTTATTGTCTTTGTCCACAAATGCGATGCTGGAAATATTAAGGTCAGCATTTTGCAAAGCGGGGATAATGCCCATTTTTTCGGCAACATCAAATCCTGCACCCATAAAATCAATTGCATATCCGCCTTTTCGCAATTCAGGTGAGTGTTCTATAATGGTCGGATTAAACCCGTATTTCTTTAACCAAAATGCAAGGGTTGTTCCTGCAATTCCTGCTCCTGATATTAGTATGTTTTTGTTAACCATAATGCCAGTTCTAAGCATTGGCTATAAGAGCCTATTTTTTAAAGGCAGTGTAAAATAAAAAGTGCTCCCTTTTCCCCACTCGCTTTCTGCCCATATTTTGCCATGGTGGCGCTTAATGATTTCGCAGGAGATGTACAATCCAATACCCAGCCCCTGAAATTGTATGGAATGGTCTTCCACGCGGTAATAGCGATCAAAAATTTTTTCAAGATTATGGGAAGAGATACCGATGCCTTTGTCTTTTACAGCTACTTTTACATCTTCCTTTTCCTGAGATACATTGATATAGACTTCCTTTTTACCGGGTGAATATTTTATGGCATTGTTGAGCAAATTAATTACCACCTGCTCAATGCGGTCTTTATCGCCGGTAATGTTTTTATCTACTTTCCCGGACTTTATTATAGTATGGTAGGCAGAAGTTTGTTGCACATCTTCCACCACTGTATCGATCATTTTATTAAAATCAAAGGTGGTGATATGATAATCCAGTTTGCCATTTTGTATTTTACTTACATCTAACAATTCATTGATTAATGAATTAAGCTTATCGATTGAAAGCGAAGCTTTCTTTGCAAAGACTTTTTCATCGGAAAGATTTATAGAATCCTCCAGCATTTGCAGATACACTTTGCAAGTAGTGAGCGGGGTTTTCATTTCATGGCTGGCAATGCTAATGAATTCGTCTTTCTTTTGCTCGCGTGTTTTTTGCTCGTTAATATTCACACAAACACCAAGAAGTCCTGAAAAAATACCATTCACATCACGCATAGGAATCGCTTTACACAAGGTCCAGATATATTTTCCATCATACCTGCGAAGCCTGTATTCTATTTCAAAGGGAATTTGTTTTTGAATATTTTCATTATATTTTTTTAAAAACATTTCCAAATCATGGGGAAATACATCGTCTGTCCATCCCATGTTTTTATCCTGTTCAAATGTTCTGCCGGTAAAATTATACCAGGATGAATTAAAGAAACTGCGATTTCCATTCCTATCTGACTTCCAAACAAATGCGGGTATATTATTGGCTATTTCGCGAAATGCAATTTCACTTGCTTCAGTTTCTTTCTTGGCATTTGTCCGGTCAGTAATATCTTCAATAGCCAAAAGAATTAATTGTTCCGGAGTAGTTTCATTTATTATCTGACGGCCATTCACCAGCATGTGGCGCAGGCCGGCAGGAAATCTCAATGTTATTTCAAAATCTTTTACACTTGCTTTCTGAGGAAGGACTTTTAAAAGTAAAGAATTCAACAATTTATTATCCCATTGATGATTGGCTATATCATAAAAAAATTGTCCTTCAACCTCTTCCTTTTTTAAACTAAATTTTTTATAAAAAGATTCGTTTGCCGTCCTGATGCGAAGGTTTTTGTCTAAAATAACCAGCGATTCCCTAACAGTAGCAACAATAGCTTCCGAGTAAAGCCGTGCATTATTAAGCAGATTTTGATTATTGGTCAGTTTTCGATTGAGTAGGGTTAATGCTTCATTCGCGTCTTTCAATTCTTTATTGGCGTCTTGTAATTCCTTGTTAGCTATTTTCAGCTTTTCAGTGGCAGCCTGATGTTCTTTGTTGATGCTACGCAAATCTTCCCGGGCTTGTAAGAGCAGCTTTTCTAATTGTTCAACGCGAACCTTTTCTTCATCGTTTATTAACATAACTTTAAAAAAAAGAATTAAAGATAAAAAAAATGCGGGGAGAAGATATTTTGAAATGGCAAATGGTACATAACAGCAAACCCACATTATGGATGATTCCTATTTCGTTTTATTTGCAGTTTCAAAAACTAAGCCAAAGCCGGCGACAGGAAGCTCCTGTTAATTCGCCATCATCTCTCTTGCATTCTCAAATGCAGCAGCAGTAGGTTTTTCCCCGCTCAGCATCGTGGCAATAGCAGTAATTCTTTCATCCTCATTCAGGATTTTAATTGCCGTAATGATCTTATCTGATTTAATTTCTTTATACACAAAAAAATGAGTGTTGGCTTTTGCTGCAATCTGCGGTTGATGGGTAATTGAAATGATCTGGTGTTCTTTTGAAAGTTCTTTGATAATGATTCCAACCTGCCTTGCCGCCTCGCCACTGATTCCGGAATCTATTTCATCAAAAATCAAAGTAGGAAGTTGGACACTCTTTGCCACCAATGATTTTATACTGAGCATCAAACGGCTCAACTCCCCGCCACTGGCCACTTTGCGTAACGGTTCATATTGTTGGTTTGCCGAAGATAAATTGGCATTGAACAAAAATTCAATCGTATTATTCCCGAATGAATTGAGCGTTTCTGTTTCGTTTAATTCCACTTTTATTTTTGCATTGGGCATTCCAACCTGCTTCAGAAGCTTATTTACTTTTTCTTCAAAAGGTTTTATTTCATTTTGCCTTTTTTGAGAAATTATTTTCGCAAGCTTTAATGCTTCATTGAAAAATTCAACAGATTTTTTTTCCTTTTCTGCAATAGCTTCTGAAAGATTGGTCACTTTTCTTAATTCACTTTCCAGGTGATTTTTTACTTCCAACAATTCTGAAGTGGTTTGCAGATTATGTTTTTTCAAAAGTGCATAACCTACGGCCATCCTGTCATTGAGTTGATGGATGCGCTCTTCATCATACTGTACTTTGTTATTGATGGCATCCATTTCACCGGCAATATCTTTCATTTCAATTTGAAGAGAATGCAATCTTTCATTCAGGGTTTCTATTTCAGGATAAAGATGCTGCAGTGAGTGCAATTTCTGGCTGATCGATTTTATTTGCTGAACAATTGGCTGTTCACTTTCTTCCATCTGAAAATAAATATCGGATAATGCCGATTTTATATTTTCTGCATTGCACATTAATTTGATTTCTGCATCAATCTCCTCAATCTCATTTTCCTGAAAATTGGCTTCCTCCAATTCATCAAATAAAAACTGGTGATAGTCCAGTTCTTTATTGGCAGTGGCCTGTTCGGATTTTAGATCATCCAGTTCCTGTAGAACCATTCTGTAATTTTTAAAGATCGTTTGATATTGACTGATCAGTTTGCCGTTTGCAGCAAGCGCATCAATCACTTCGCGTTGAAAATCATTGCTGTTCAATTCTAATGTATCAAATTGCTGATGAAGGTCCACGATCAATGAAGACAATTGACGCAATTGCGAAAGGGTAACCGGCGTATCGTTGATAAAAGCACGTGATTTACCGTTTGGCGAAATCTCGCGCCTGATCAGCATTTCAGCCTCACAATCCAGATCATTTTTTTGCAAAAATTCTTTTACAGCAGAGTGATTCGTTTTAAAAATTCCTTCGATAAAACATTTTTTTCCTTTATCGAGCAAAACCGAAGTGTCGGCCCTTTCACCTAAAATCAAATTCAGGGCGCCCATCAGAATACTTTTACCGGCACCCGTTTCGCCGGTGATAATATTGAGGTGATGGGAAAATTTTACCTCCAGGGAATCGATGATTACGTAATTATGTATTTGTAATTGCTGAAGCATAAAAGGGGCAAATTACAATATTTATTGTTTTTATTTTTGGGTTTTTGAGCTATTAAAAAAGGCGCCCGATGAGCGCCTGTTCTAAAAATATTTCAATTAATTTTTTATTTCACTTCCACTGAATTTTCCAGATCATCATCCACCAGAATACGGCCACAGTTTTCACACACAATGATCTTTTTTCTTTGCTTTACTTCGCTTTGTTTTTGTGGCGGAATGGCATTAAAGCAACCACCGCAGGAATCCCTTTCTACAGGAACCACTGCAAGCCCATTACGATAATTGTTCCGGATCCGGTCATAGCTTGTTAATAATCTTTCATCAACAGCACTCCTGGCAGCTTCCTGCAATTTTTTATAATGTTTTTCCTCCTTGTCTGTTTCTTCAATAATTTTTTCCAACTCACCTTTTTTTCCTTTCAGGTTTCCTTCCTTTACACTGATCGCTTTTTTGGCCGATTCCAGTTGTTTTGCTTTTTCTGAAAGATCTTCAGTCGCATCTTTAATATGTTTCTCTGCAAGTTTTACTTCAAGCGTCTGCATTTCAATTTCTTTATTGATAGCTTCAAACTCTCGGTTATTTTTTACGTTGTCGCTTTGCTTTTCATATTTTTTTATCAGATCCTGTGATTCTTTGATCGCAGCTTTCTTATCTTCAATAAACTGCTGCATTCCGTTCATTTCTTCTTCAACCCTGTTTAGGCGGGCGTTTAAGCCGGCAATTTCATCTTCAAGATCGCTGACTTCTATCGGCAATTCGCCTTTAAGAATTTCAATACCATCTAATTTGCTGTCCACTTTTTGAAGTTTTACCAGCGATGTTAATTTTTCTTCAACAGAATATTCTTTAACCTGTGCCATATGTAATTTGATGATTTAAAAGTTTTCAACGGATGTTTAACTAAAATACCTGACAGGATTAGTGTTAATTTCCGTTTTTTGGACGGCAAAGTTACTGAATTTTTCCTGCAAAAATTCAGTTAATAGTTCTATAGTAAACTGCTCGCTTTCATAGTGCCCGATGTCTGCCAGGAGAATGCGTGCGTCCGCGTCAAAAAATTCATGATATTTTACATCCCCGGTGATATAAACCTGTGCCCCATCTGCAATAGCTGTGGACAACAGAAAAAATCCTGATCCCCCACAAAGGGCAATTTTATGAACGGGTTGATTGAGAAATGAGGTATGCCTGATCACACTCAGCCCAAAGTTTTTTTTCAGGATTGATAATAATTCTTTTTCTGTGATGGGAACAGGCAAATCACCAATGAGGCCACTTCCTACATTATCCTGCGTGTTAGTGAGCGAATGCAGATAATAGGCCACTTCTTCATACGGGTGCGAATCTTTTAAGGCATTAACCACTTGCTGTTCAAGCCGGGCAGGAAAAATTACTTCGATCCTGGTTTCATTTTCCTGGTGGCGTTTTCCGATTTCTCCCACGTAAGGGGCACTTCCTTCCAAAGCCCTGAAAGTTCCTGTGCCTTCCACATTATAACTGCATTGATCATAATTTCCGACTGTTCCGGAGCCTGCCTCAAACAGTGCATTTCTAACTTCTTCCGCATTTTTTTGCGGAACAAATGTGACCAGATTTTTTAAGGTTCCTTCCTTTGGCAAAAGAACTTTACAGTTTTGAAGCTGTAATTTTTCCGCGATTTTATGATTCACTCCCTGCAAAACATTATCCAGATTGGTATGAATGGCGTAGATAGCAATATCATTTTTTATGGCTTTAATTATCGTCCGTTCTACATAATTTTTTCCGTTTAGCTTTTTCAGTCCCTTAAAAATTATGGGATGATGGCCTACGATCAAATTACAATTCATGGCTATTGCTTCGCCCACTACTTCTTCTGTAACATCTAATGAAGTAATAATGCCCACACATTCCGATTCGGGGTTTCCGGTTATCAAACCTGAGTTGTCATAACTCTCCTGGAAGCTAAGAGGAGCAATACTTTCAAGAAATTGCGCAATTTCCTTAATTTTCATATTTCCACTTATTTTATAAAATTCTTTTTCAATAAGATGGATTAAAGATAGAAGTAATTGAAGAATTTACCGGCTTAGCACAAAAAAGGAATTCCCGTTATTTATTTTTTTACTGTAAAATGAATAGAAGTAAATCCTAAACAGGCAATGATAGATTGAAATAAGATGCTGAATGCAATGTATTTAAAATATTTTCTTAAACACTTCCAAAAATTATCCTAAAATCTCGGGCACCTGATCGCATCCTTAGTGGAATTATTCCTGTTGAGAAATTTTTGATAAGAAAGGGAAAGTTCAAAACCTCCGCGCGATTGGCTGACCGTTTTTAATTCGGAAACATTAACGTCATAACTCACTGCAAATGTGAACGGATTTAAATCCATTTTAACTACAGGTACAAAGGCATCATTCCATCTTAAAAAACCGCCGCCCGAAATCACGTATTCCGGATCATCAGGATAAGAATCCAGTTTTACACTGTAAAGCATTCCGCCAATAATTTCCGAATTAGGCCCCTGGGTGGAATAGTCCGCATAAAAAGTCATGTAGGCATAATCATTCACGGTCATTCTTACGCCCGCTGAATACACCCATTTTGGATCGATATGTACATTGCCATTATTATAAAAAGAAATTTTTGCCGAGCGGTTAAAATGATGGTAAGCCACCCCCAAATAGAAGTTGTCGTTGGGATTGGCTCCAATCTGGGAATTGAAACTTAAACCGGCGCTTCCATCAAAATACAATAAATTATTTTGGCCAAACTCTTCTCCTGTCGGCATGTTGGAGCTTCCTCCGATCCCATCATATTGATTATTGGTCGTCATTTTGGATGGATCAAATTTCCGTTGAACCATACCGGCAGAAAAGCCTGCAGATAAATAAGTGTTTCGTTCTTCACTTAAAGATTTATGATAATTCAACACTGGCATCACGCTGGTAGAATTCAAGCCAATGGTGCCGGCCTTGTCATAAAGGATCGCCCCGCCCAGAGTAATAAAATCGTTAGCATGGCCAATGGGTAATTTATATTCCCCGTTAAATGAAGAAGTCTGGAAAGGAACGGTGACTGATCCCCATTGGCTGCGAAAGACGCCTTGCATTCTTACATCCCCGCTAAAAACTCCTGCCAGGGCAGGATTGCGTAAAAGCGGAGTTTCAAAAAATTGGGAGAAATGAAGGTCCTGCCCCACAATCTTGTTTTGAAAAATACAAGCCAGGGCAAGAACAATAATAGATTTGAAGATATTAGGTTTCATAGGGTATTATATCGTTAAATGTTTTCAAGAATGTATATTATCGGAGAAGGGTGATATTCCCTTTAAAAGTGAGCGTGCTGTTGTTGTCGCATACCACCTGCAACATATAAACAAAAACATCTGCCGGAAGTGGTTGCCCTTTGAAGGTTCCATCCCATCCTGCTGCTGCATCATTGGCTTTAAAATTAGATTTATAAAAAACGACTTCCCCCCAGCGATTAAAGATTTTCAGGTTCTGGATATTGAAAACCCCGCTGCCTCTCGGATAAAAAATATCATTGTTGCCATCTCCGTTGGGAGAAAAAGTATTCGGTACAAATATGTTAGAGTTGTTGCACAAAACATAGACTGACACTTTATCTTCAGCCATGCATCCTCCCTCATTTTTGGCACGCAAAGTATATTCTATCGATTGAGCGGGCTTTACAGTTATCGAAGGATATTCCTGTGATACAATGCCAATGGAGGGAGTCCATTCTATTTGGGTCACATCGCCGGAAAGGGTAGGGGTAATAACGGTTTCCCTTCCTACATTTATCGTTTGATCTGAACCCGCATTCACCACAGGAACGGGATAAACTTTTACAGGAACATAAGCCGTATCTTTAAAACATCCTTTGGAATCTGAACCGATCACCTGGTAGGTAGTTGAACTGTCCGGGGAGGCAATTGGAGAATCGCTTGAAGGATTGTCAAGCCCTTTGGCAGGAGACCATGTATATACCTCTGTTCCTTTTGCAAATAATTTTACTGATCTTCCCACGCACAAAGTATCCGGTTTGCTGAATTGAAGCCTGAACGGATATTTGACCGACACAGAAACGGAATCGAATGAAACACAACCCTTGCCGTTGGTCCCTTTCACATAATATTGGATGGCCGAATCTGGTCGTATGACCGGCGAGGCACAATCGGTACAAGACAAATATTTGGAAGGCGCCCATGAATAGTTCCGGGCTCCTGTAACAGTTAAAGTGTCAGACGAACCAAAACATACAATGCTGTCGCCGGTAATTGACAATTCAGGCAAAGGATAAACTTCTATTTGTTTAATAGCTGTGTCACTACAGCCATTGCTGCTCAGTCCTATTGCTTTTACTGAAAAAGTTCCGGAAGAAGGATAGGCCTGTTCCTCCGGGTTTTGAAGTGAAGATATATTTCCGTTTGCAAAATCCCATGTCCATGAAATTTTTGAAGTATCAGGATTGGACACCATTCCTTTAAAGGTTAATGTTGCAGGAACGCAGGCGCCTTCACTTCCCTGGATAACTATTGCGGGACTGGGGTTAACGATAATTGGCTCAGGATTTTGAACAGAATCCACACAACCATTTTTTGTTACCACTTTTAGAGTAGATTGGTAGATGCCTGCCTGGTTGTAAATATGCGTTGGAAATGCTGAACCGGAAGTGGTTCCGTCACCAAAATGCCAGTAATAAGTGGCGATGGTATCATTGGTAACACTTGTATTGGCAAAACTTACCGAACCAGAATCACAAACCAGCCTTCCGTTGTGATCAAATGAGGCGGTAATCCCATACACTCCAATCGAATCTTTTCCATTCACGGCCACCTTGCAACCGGTTTCGTCCTGGAGAATCATCTTTGGCAAATAGGCGCCGGGGGTAGTATAGGTGTGCACCACATTTGAATCCTTTGTAGTAATGGTGGTGCCGTCATTAAAATCCCAGACAAATTCAATATTCTTTTTGGTATGAGCCTGGAACGAGGCCTCCAAAGGATTACATCCGCTGATGGTACTATAAGAAAGTACGCCTGTCGGCCCTTTCACTATAATTTGCTGCGATTTTTGAGATTCACATCCAGTTGCACCATAAACGGTTAGTACTGCCTGGAACGTCCCTGCGGAGGAATAAAAATGGGACGGATTGAGCTCGGTAGAAAAAGTTCCGTCTCCAAAATCCCACTTCCATTTAGAATAATTTACAGAAGAGTTCGTAAAATTTGCAATCAAAGGAGGACAGGTTCCGATGGTGTCGCTTACTGTAAAATTTGCCCCTGGATTTCCAATTCTTATATACGCCGGTTTCGAAACAAAACTGCTGCAGCCATATTTATCATTTACAGAAAGGCTAACGGTATAGATTCCTTCAGCAGGATAAAGATGAACGGGACTTTTTTGGTTGGAGGTAGTGCCATCGCCAAAATCCCATGCATAAGTCAATGAAGGGCCGGAAGAAGAATTTGCAAAATTTATGGGTTTACTGGTGCAGGAAAGAGTATCAGCGCTGAATTCAGCCAAGGGTTTTGAAATAAAAACCGCACTGGTTTTTACGAGGGTATCGGAACATCCTTTGCTATCAGTAACTGCAAGGGAAACCGTATAATTTCCGGGAGTAGTGTATTTATGAGAATAAGGGCCAGAACTTAATTGTTCAGTTTTTCCATCGCCCCAGTTCCAGTTCCATTGCTGAATAGAATGGATCCCATCTGAAAAAGAACTATCAGGAAAATTCACTGTATTATTTAAACAAGTGCCTTCAACAGCAGAATGAAAAACAGCGGTAGGCCCGTTGACAGTGACTGCTAAAGGTTTCGTGATTGAATCCAGGCAACCGTACAAATCTTTTACTATCAATGTTACATTGTAAGCAGATGCTTTTTTAT
>JBIQMJ010000044.1:0-17616 GCA_044463445.1 Segetibacter koreensis | reverse complement strand
CCAGGTTTGGATCGTCTTCACAGATTAAAATTTTAGGTTTACTATTTTCCATAACTTTTTTTGTTTAATTCTGAATAAAGGTATTTAGTTTTTATGAAATATCTTTTACATATTTAATGCCATAAATAAATACGATAAATGTATTTACTTAAAAGTTAAAACAATCTTACTTTTTCAAATTCACTTTGTAACTTGTCAAAAAATTAAAAAGATGGACAAAAAAGCAGACTTTATCCAGGCCATGAAAACCGGATATACCTTCAAGGGTGATACTATTAAAATAGGCGCTGGCATGCTGGATGGTGAAGTAATTCCTGAAGCTGAAATTTTTATTCCTTTATCTACAATGAATCGTCACGGATTGGTTGCGGGAGCCACGGGAGGCGGTAAAACCAAATCTTTTCAAATGATAGCCGAGGGATTGAGTGACGCAAGCGTTCCGTGTTTGTTGATGGATATAAAAGGCGACCTGAGCGGTATAGCCGCGGCAGGAACATCCAATGATAAAATTGTATCGCGTTATCAAAAATTAAAAATGGATTATAAGCCATGCACTTTTCCCGTGGATCTTCTTACCATAAGCAATCAGAAAGGAGTAAAGCTTCGTGCAACAGTTTCTGAATTCGGGCCTATTTTAATGAGCAAAATTCTGGGACTGAATGATACGCAGGGTGGTGTGGTAGCAATGATCTATAAATATTGTGATGATCAAAAATTACCTCTTGTAAATCTCCAGGATTTTATTAAAGTGTTGCAATATGTAGGTAACGAAGGCAAAACAGAATTACAACAATCATATGGAAATATTTCAACAACTTCCACCGGCACCATTTTGCGGAAGGTAATTGAATTGCAACAACAAGGTGCCGATTTATTTTTCGGTGAAAAAAGTTTCGAAGTGGAAGATCTTATGAGAATGAGTGATGATGGCCGTGGAATGATAAGTGTATTAAGGGTTACAGATATCCAGGACAAGCCAAAATTATTCTCCACATTTATGCCGCAAATGCTGGCAGAATTATATTCAGTATGCCCCGAAGAAGGCGACCTCGACAAACCAAAGTTGATTATTTTTATTGATGAAGCGCATCTTATTTTCGAAGAAGCCAGCAAGGCATTACTCGATCAAATAAATACTGTTATAAAGTTGATACGTTCAAAAGGAATTGGTATTTATTTTTGTACCCAAAATCCAATGGATGTGCCCGCAAGTGTTTTGGGGCAATTAGGCTTAAAAATTCAGCATTCATTGAGGGCTTTCACTGCAAACGACCGGCAAGTGATTAAGCAGACTGCACAAAATTATCCGGAAACTACCTTTTACCAAACTGCAGACCTTATCACACAATTAGGAATTGGAGAAGCGCTGGTGACTCTTCTGAATGAAAAAGGAATCCCCACGCCGCTGGTTCATACAATGATGTGTACGCCACGAAGCCGGATGGATGTTCTAACCGAAAATGAAATTGACTCTTTGGTTGATCATTCAAAACTTGCTGCAAAATATAATCAAACCATTGACCCCGACAGCGCATATGAAATGCTTACCGCGAAGTTGAAGGAAGCGGCCGACAACCCTATGGCTTCTCCTGCTGCAAAAAGTGCAAAGCCCGAGGAATCCACTTTAGAAAAAGTAGTGAATAATACAGTGGTAAAAAGTATGATGCGCACTGCAGGAACAACAATTGTACGAAGTCTCTTAGGCTCTTTAGGGCTTGGCGGAAGAAGCCGGAAGTCTTCCTCCTCATGGTTTTAATCGTATTTGAAAACCTTTTAAAGCAGGAAGTAAAAATACAATTAACCACTTACTCCATAAATGCAGCCGATTAATAAATAAAGTTGCTTTTTAGCAGTATAAGCATATTATTTTATTCGATATAGCCTCAAAATTTATTGACCGGTTCCGATTTTCCTGCTATATTTGTCATGGTTTTTCATAGGATATTGGATTTTAAAGCGGGACTAGATTTCTATCTGGGTCCCCTTTTTTTTAGAGCTGTTTTTTGCAATTTACTTTCCGTTTAAATATCCATCTTTTGATACTGTTATCATTTCTTCTTCCTCCAGGAATTTTAAAATCTTACGGATTTTATTTTCTTTTATGCCGGGAAGTTGATCGATGATAATTTGTGTGGTTACTGATCCCTTGTTAAGAATATTTTTAATTTCTGTGGAAATCAAATCGAACTCCCCTGTCGAAATAATTTCTTTTTTATTATGAATACAATTATCACAAATTCCACAGGGAGACAAATTTTTTCCATTAAAATAAAATCCAATTTCCGCGCTGCGGCATTTTTTTTCTGAAGTACAGAAGTGAATCATAGCCATTAATCTTTTCACATAAGCCTCTTTGCGCTTCAATATATTTTTTTGATCAATAAATAGTTCATCCGTCCTGACACGGTTTTTTAAAAAATAAATTTGAGGGTTTTCTTTTTGTGGAACATAATTTATAATACCCATCGAATGCAATTCTACCAGTATTTTCATCAAAAGATCCCGCTTGATTCCTAAAAATTTCGAAAGATTGGTTTCATTAATGAATGCAGGAAAATCAAATATTCCATCATAAGACCGCAACAGACCTTTTACCACTTCCATAAAATCTGGATGGCTATTTTCAAATTCATTCAGTTGCTCTTTGCCTACAGTAAATTCCACTGTTGAAGCCATAAAAAATTGTTCATTGTAAATGATAAGTTCTTCCTGTTCTAAAATCTTCAGAACGCTATTTATTGTAAAGGCATTTAATTTAAAATTTTTCGAAAATGTGTTCAAATCAAAATCATAATAAAAACTTTCTCCACTGTTAGCAGGTATTTGCAAAAAGCTGCACAAGTCGCCATATATCTTTTTGATAACTTCATTCGGAGGAAACCGTATATCAATCTGTTGTTTCAAAGATTCCAATTCTGCCCCGCTGTACAGTAAAACTGCATAAGCTTTTTTTCCATCACGCCCGGCTCTTCCCGCTTCCTGGTAATAATTTTCCAATGCATCAGGAACATCATAATGAACCACCACTCTTACATCCGGCTTATCTATGCCCATTCCAAATGCATTGGTGCATGTAATGATCCTGGTTTTGCCCCGGATCCAATCTTCCTGTTTTCTACTTCGTTCTTCATTCATAAGGCCTGCATGATAAAAATCAGCAACAATTCCGTTTAGGTTCAATAGTTCGGAAACTTCACGGGTACGCCTTCTCGTTTTGCAATATACAATTCCGCTTCCGGAGACTTTTTTCAAAATAGTTAAGAGTTTATTTTCTTTTGAAAATAGCCGGAACGCACTATAAGAAAGATTGGGCCGTTCGAAAGATTGTTGAAATATTTTTTGGGATTTTCCAAATTTCAATTGGCTGCAAATATCTTTTTGAACCTCAGGAGTAGCTGAGGCAGTAAGCGCTAAAAAAGGAACATTGGTAAAATAATCACGCAGGCTGGCTATTCTTAAATAAGACGGCCTGAAATCATAACCCCATTGTGAAATGCAATGCGCTTCATCAATAGCTACGAGATTCACTTTAATCAAAGGCAAATATTCTAAAAATAATTCAGTCTCTAATCTTTCCGGAGATACATACAGAAATTTAAAATTACCATACGTGGCATTTTTCAAAGTTTTTTTTATTTCTATAAAATCCATTCCCGAATAAATGGAAAGAGCAGGAATTCCTTTTTGCTTCAGATGGAAAACCTGGTCTTTCATCAGCGCTATCAAGGGGCTTATCACCAGGCATATACCTTCATTGAGCAGGGAAGGAACCTGGAAACAAAGCGATTTTCCACCACCGGTGGGAAGCAGTGCGAGGGTGTCATTACCAGACAATACAGACTCAATAATTTCTGCCTGCAATGGCCGGAAGGATTCGTATCCCCAAACTTTTTTTAAGATCTCCTGTGGGTTTAGCATCAAATTTGAAAGTAAATTCTATAAAATTGAAATTAACTATTTAGGTTCAGTAAAAATAAAATGGGTCAATCACTAAATTAAAATTTCTCTAATGATTATTTGTACAATTTTATTTTAAAAATTCTTATGTACTAATTTTACAAAATGATAGACATGGAGATTTATTTTGATTTAAAAGAAATCGAAAAAACGGCAGAAAAATTTTTAGAGTTAACTCATTCAAATAAAGTATTTGCATTTACCGGTGAACTTGGAGCTGGAAAAACCACATTTATTACAGCGCTTTGCAAAGCATTGGGCGTAGCTGAAACTGTTACCAGTCCTACCTATTCAATTATCCAGGAATATAAAACAAATGATAATGCAATTATTTTTCACATTGACTTATACCGGCTCAAAAACAAAGAGGAAGCAATGGATGCAGGTGTGGAAGATTGCCTGAAAAGCGAAGCCATCTGTATGGTAGAATGGCCGGAGAGAGCGCCGGAGTTGTTTCCTGAAGAAACCATTTATACCAGCCTTGAAATTCTTTCAGAAACTAAAAGGAAATTGATTTTCAAATTACCGGCATAAATATTTATATTTATATTACATAATAGTAAACATTTTACATGGCAACCTCAAAACCTTTTGTTTCCTCTTCCTTTACTTATGAAACCCTTGAAGAAACCCTGGATATAAAACCTAAAGGAGCAGATCTGTTTATCGGAATTCCAAAAGAAACTTCTTTCCAGGAGAACAGAGTAGCGTTAACTCCAGAAGCAGTAGCCGTACTGGTGGCAAACGGTCATAGGGTATTGATGGAAAGCAAGGCAGGAGAAGGCGCAAGCTATTCAGATACTGATTATAGTGAAGCGGGTGCAAAAATTACCTTAAACAAGAGAGAGGTTTTTGATTGCGATATTTTAGTAAAAAGTGCACCGGTTTGCGAGTCTGAGGTTGATTTATTAAAACCGAATCAATTCATTATTTCTCCCATCCATGTTACTGCTTTGAAGCGCGACATCCTTGAAAAAATGATGGAAAAGAAAATCACTGCTTTAAGCTTTGAAAATCTGAAAGACGACAGCGGTCACAATCCCATTGTACGAAGCATGAGCGAAATTGCAGGAAGCGCTGTAATGCTTATTGCCGGCCAATATTTAAGCAATGCCAATAATGGAAAAGGGGTGCTGGTAGGAGGCATTTCGGGAATTCCACCTACCAAAGTAATTATTATAGGAGCAGGAATTGTAGGCGAACAGGCTGCCAGAACTGCCTTGGCTATGGGTGCGAGTATCAAGATTTTTGACAACAGTATTTACCGGTTAAAACGCTTACAAAATAATATTGGAATGCGTTTATTCACTTCCGTTATTGAGCCAAAAATCCTGTCGAAGCAATTAAAAACCTGCGATGTGGCTGTAGGCGCTATCGCTGCAATAGGTGGTAGAACCCCTTTGGTAGTAACTGAAGAAATGGTAAGCCGGATGCGGCCCGGAAGCGTGATAGTAGATGTAAGCATTGATCATGGAGGATGCTTTGAAACTTCAAAGATCACTTCTCACACTTCTCCTGTTTTTAAAAAATATGATGTAATTCATTATTGCGTTCCCAACATCCCAAGCGGATTTGCAAGAACTGCATCGCAGGCCATCAGTAACGTGTTAATGCCCCTGTTGCTTGAAATGGCCGATGATGGCGGATTTGAGAATCTTGTCTGGTATAAGATCAATATCCGCAGTGGTATTTATTTATTTAAAGGCGCGCTTACTAATTTTCATCTGAGCCAGAGATTCGATCTGAAATTTACTGATCTGAATTTGCTGATAGCAAGCAGGAGATAGAAAAAAATTTCTAACCCTTGAGGAAATAAAAATCTTATTTATTTATTGGTTTACTAAACATCCCTTTCCTGCGCCCGTAGCCATCTCTCAGGGATCTGGTTGCGGCTCGCAAATAAATAATCTTTATAACTGCAGGCAATCATTTTTTTATCAGGCAACTGCATCCACCAACGGCCTGTCTTTTTACTTTGAAGAAAAACAGTATCCACTTCTGCAAAAACAGTATGAAATTCAGTAAAATTCTGCCGGTCTTTTAATGCAGACTCCTGGCGGCTTCTGTTTCGCCCGTCTACAAAATACCAGATCATTTGTGCCATCTGTAAAGCGGTAAGATCATTCACATCTTTTGAAGCATCAAACCCATAAATTCCTATTGATGAAACAGAAGGGCTCATGCCAGCATAACGGATAAGCGTACACGCTTCTTCACCGGATAAACCATTCGGGCTGCAGGTACTCGCAGGCGAGTCGCTGTTTTTGATGGCAGCTATATCAAAACTGAATAATTCTGAATTGCGGATCACAGGCTCCATTTCTGACAATTCTTCTTTCACGTTTCCAACTCTGAAACAATCAAACCTAAGTTTATCCATTGTTTCAAGCATTCGCGGATGAACAAAATAACTCTGAAATGCAATGTGATTATAATGCCTTACCATATTAGGCTCCCCTGTTAGCATTTCCATCAAAAAATTTTCGCTGCGTAATGCCGATTCACTTCGCAGGTCTATGGTGGCATCTACAATTGTGGCATCTATAATTCTCTTAAGTTCTTTATAGGCCATGTATTGAGCTAAAGTAATATCATGTGAACCTCCAATGATCACCACCGTCTTATTTAACTGGATCAATTCACTTAAAACGATTGTAATGGCAGCATAGCTATCTTTCAGCGACGACCCTGTCTTTATATTTCCAATATCTGCAATTGAAATTTCATTATGCCAGCAGTGCAATTCATATAACTTCCGCCTCACTGCATCGGCAGCGTTTCGACTGGTACTGATACCTTCTCCTCTATATTCATTTATTCCAATAATAACAATGTCAATATCTGTAAGGTCAGGAATTTCGTCATCATAGATTGCAATCACCCTTCCCATCTGGCTATCATTATACGGCTTATCCTCACTTATTTCTGCTATATTCAGTGGTGCCAAATATTCATTTAAATCGTAAGTCAATTTTTATTTTTTTTTGACAAACCTAACAATAAATACAGAAAAGTATGCAGGCAAATATTTAACTTTTCTGATTTTCAAAAAATATATCTGACCATTGTTTCACTTATTTTTGCACCTATGGAAAATCTGCTTAAACAAATCAACAATTTAAAAGAAGAGGCGTCTAATTTTTCTTCCTCAGAAAAAAATCCGGCTGAAGTTTTTCGTATACGGTTTATCGGCTCTAATGGGTCGATAAAAGCTCTGATGAGCGAGATGAGAAATGTACCACCGGAAAATAAAAAAGAAATGGGGAAGGCGCTTAACGAATTAAAATTATTTGCAGAAAATAAATATGAAGAAATAAAAAGCGCTACGCAGAATATATCAATTTCAACCAAAAATAAAACTGACCTGAGCCTGCCTGGCAATTCTCTACCAACAGGAAGCCTTCACCCCATAAGCATTGTAAGAAATAAAATTGTATCAATATTCCAACGGTTAAGTTTTGCTGTGGCAGAAGGGCCCGAAATTGAAGATGACTGGCACAATTTTACCGCGCTTAATTTACCCGAAAATCACCCTGCCCGTGATATGCAGGATACGTTTTATGTATCGAAAAATCCTGACTGGATGCTTCGCACCCATACCAGCAGCGTTCAGGTACGCGAAATGGAAAAAGGAGTTTTGCCCATCAGGATTATTTGCCCGGGAAGGGTTTACAGAAATGAGACTATCAGTGCGAGAGCCCACTGTTTTTTTCACCAGGTAGAAGGTTTATACATAGCTGATAATGTTTCCTTCGCCGACTTGAAACAAACCTTGTATTTTTTTGTACAGGAAATGTTTGGCAAAGAAATTAAGGTGCGTTTCAGGCCTTCCTACTTCCCTTTTACAGAGCCCAGTGCAGAGATGGATATTTCATGCCTGATTTGTGGAGGCGAAGGTTGTAATGTTTGTAAACACACTGGTTGGGTGGAAATATTAGGTTGCGGAATGGTTCATCCAAACGTTTTGGAAAATTGCAAAATTGATTCTAATAAATATTCAGGATTTGCTTTTGGAATGGGGATTGAAAGGATCACCATGCTTAAATACCAGATCAAAGATTTGCGGATTTTCAGTGAAAATGATTTAAGGTTTTTAAAACAGTTTGAAAGCGCGGTTTAGCAAACCTGTTTAAATAGTGTTTTTTATTTTAAATGATAACAAACTCTCATGACAATAACCATCGCCGTTTGCGGAGCAGGAACAATGGGAAGTGGAATTGCACAGGTGTCTGCACAAAGCAACTTTGAAACGGTTCTTTTTGATGTCAATAATTCAGTTATTGAAAACGCGAAAAAATCTATCCAAAAAAATCTTCAATATTTAGTTGATAAAAATAAAATATCACTAAAAGAAAAAGAAGAAATTTTTAGTAGGATAAAATTTACCACTAACATTAAGGACTGTACAGCTTTTGTAATCATAGAAGCCATTGTTGAAAAAGAAAAAACAAAAATTTCTTTGTTCACTGAGTTATCAAAATATAATAACGAAGAAGTCATTTTTGCAACCAACACTTCCTCTCTTTCCGTTTCAACATTGCAGGAAAAAATAGCTTTTCCGCAAAGAGTAATCGGTATGCATTTTTTTAATCCGGCCTATATCATGAAACTGGTAGAAGTGATAAAAGGGAAAGTAACCGATGAAGAAATCACAAAAACCATCTTAGATATTTGCAGGCAAATGAAAAAAATACCGGTGGTATGTGAAGATTCTCCGGGCTTTATTGTAAACCGCGTTGCGAGGCAATATTATCTTGAATCTTTAAAAATCGTTGAAGATGAGATTGCATCTTTTCAGGAGGTGGATGAAATTTTAGAAGCAACAGGTTTTAAAATGGGACCTTTCAAACTAATGGATTTAATTGGAATGGATATTAATCTTGCTGTTACGGAAAGTTTATACCATTCATTCAATGGTAACGACCGGTTTGCGCCTTCCCGGCTTCAAATAGAAAAAGTTAAACGAAATTTATTAGGCAAAAAAAGCGGAAAAGGATTTTATAATTATAACAAGGTGTTAGAATAATTAATTTACATTGCTGCTTTAATTATCAGAAATTCAGAAATGAACCAGCAAAATTTCTCTGAAAAAAATATACCTGCAAAAAACATACTTGTTACAGGCGGCGCAGGACTTGTGGGCAAGGAATTGATAAAGCAATTACTGGAGGCTGGTGAAAAAGTAAAAGCGATTTATCATTCATCCCCCATTCCTATTTCACATCCTTCTCTTTCAATTGTTCAATGTGATATTCTCGACATGTCTTTACTTGAAGAAGTAATGGAAGGAATTACTCATGTTTATCATACAGCAGCGCTGGTTTCCTATGACCCACGGGACAGGCATCAGCTTCTGAAAATAAATATTGAAGGAACGGCAAACATTGTAAATGCCTGCATTAGCAAAGGTGTTGACAAATTAATGCATGTAAGTTCCGTAGCGGCTTTGGGAAGAATAAGGAACAACGAGATGGTAACAGAAAAAATGAACTGGACTGAAGAAACGAGCAATAGCATCTACGGAAAATCAAAATATTACGGCGAGATGGAAGTATGGCGGGGAACTGCAGAAGGCTTGAAAGCTGTAATTGTTAACCCAAGCCTGATCATGGGTGGCGATAATTGGGACTCGGGATCTTCCGCAATATTCAAAAACGTTTATAGAGAATTTCCCTGGTATACCAGCGGCGTAACAGGCGTAGTGGATGTCAGAGATGTTGCCCGCGCCATGATTCTTTTGATGAACAGCCCCATCTCTGCTGAAAGGTTTATCTTAAGCGGCGAAAATTTATCTTACAGGGAATTATTTACAATGATTGCCAATTGTTTTGGCAAAAAGCCGCCTTCAAAAAAAGTATCTCCGGCCCTGGCTGAAATAGTTTGGAGAATGGAAGCATTGAAAAACTGGTTCACCGGGAAAAAGAATTTACTGACAAAAGAAACAGCAAGGACTGCCCAGGCAAAAGTTTTTTTTGACCATCAGAAGATATTAAATGCCTTACCCCAGTTTCATTTTACAAAGATCAAAGACGCTATAGAATTTACCTGTCGGCGCCTGAAAGAAAAGTATCAGCTTAAATAAAACTATTCCCTTATGAATACCTATACACAGGTCATCTTTGTAGCCGCTTTTATTTTCATTCTTTCCTTTTTTGTTCTCCAAAAAAAAATGTTTGCACAAACTTCTTATTTCCTGGTTAAGGGAAAAGTGATAGATAAAAATACAGCAGCGCCATTGGCAGGAGCTTCTGTGTTTGCGCAGAATACAACCCTTGGTGAAGCTACTGATTCAGATGGAAATTTTAGCCTCTGGCTTCCAAAGGGAGGCTATTCTTTGGTCACTACTTTTACGGGATACGAAACAGAAATCCTTCGTATAAATAGTTCTTCTCCAAACGATAGTTTAATTTTTGAATTAACCCCGGAATTAACTTCCCTTGAAACGGTTACTATTTCTATCAGTAATGAGGTCAAAGATGGCTGGGAACAGTATGGCACTTTTTTTACCAACCACTTTATTGGCCAAACTGATTTTTCAAAACTGTGTTTCATAAAAAATCCTGAAGCCCTTCATTTTTATTTTTATAAAAAAAGAAATACATTAAAAGTGTTGGCAAAAGAACCACTGATTGTTGATAATTATGCCTTAGGTTATACCTTAAAATTTGCGATCGATTCTTTTACGAATAATTATAATTCACAAACCAATTTATTCATCGGTTATCCTTTGTTTACAGAAATGAAGGGCACACCGGACCAGGAAAGAATGTGGGAAGCCAACCGCGCCCTGGCCTATAAAGGTTCATTGCTTCAATTTATGCGAAGTCTTTATTCACAATCATTGGAAGAAAATGGTTTTGAAATCCAGTTCATCGTGAATAACAACGGGGAAGATTATCCTATCAAATTGGGAAATGTATATGGCGCATTCAATTATAAAAAAGACGACAGCACAAAAACGGTTGAATTTTTTCCTAATCAAAGCAAAGTGGCCCTGATTTACAGAAGCGCATCCCCGGAAAAATCTTATTTGGAAATCGATACTACGGCCAATAAACATTTTCAAATATCAACTTTAATTTTCCCAAAAGGAGAAAAGTTTTTTATTGATGAGAATGGATATTTTTATGACCAGGAAGATTTGATAACCAATGGCTATCTTGGTTTTAAAAGAATTGGCGACATGCTTCCCTATAATTATAATTACACATCCGAAGAAGAGCAACAGTAAATCAATAAAATTTAGTGATTTTTATTTTACGCAAATGCATAGTTATTTTTTCCGGGAAGGATTCTCACTTCCTGAGGATTTAATTTTTTCCCAGATTTCAGGCAACCTTTTTATCAAAACCAATTCTTTCCTTTTACTATAAAATTCCTGTATCGGAGTTCCCCAATAGGTTTTATTTCCTTCGATGCTTGAGGTAACTCCACCCTGCCCCATTACTACCGCATTGTCGCCAATGGAAATAGTTTTGTTGACTCCCACCTGCCCCCAAAGTATAACTCCATCTCCCAAAATAGTCCCTCCTGCAATTCCTACCTGCGCAGCGATCAAACAATTTTTTCCTATCACCACATCGTGCCCCACATGAATCAAGTTATCCAATTTAGTTCCGCTGCCAATAATCGTAGAATCACTCACACCACGGTCAATCGTACAGTTGGCGCCAATTTCAACATGATCCCTGATATCAACAATGCCACAGCTTTGCATTTTTTTATACCACTGCTCACGATTCTTTTTTGTATTGAAATAAAACGCATCACTTCCAATTACCGTTCCTGAATGTATTTCCACATGGTTGCCAATCACACAATCATCATAAATAATCACGTTGGGATGAATGATACAATGATCTCCCACTACAACATTGTTTCCCAAAAAAACGTTCGGCATAATGATGCAATCTTTTCCGGTTTTCGCGGAGTCGCTTATCATTTTTTCTGAAGCAAAAAAAGGCCGGAAATACTTCACAATTTTCAGATATGCTTCAAACGGATCATCCACAACAAACAAAGTTTTTCCTTCGGGCACTTTTGCATCTGTGTTAATAATAATACAGGTGGCAGCACTGTTCAAACAGGCATCATAATATTTTGGATGATCCACAAAAACAATGTCGCCGCTTTTTACTTTGTGTATTTCATTGATTCCTGATGCAAAACAATTTTCATTACCTAACATTTTTGCGTTGATAAAATTGGCAATCCAGGAAACAGAAACCGGCGAAGGAAATTTCATAGAAAAATATTTAAGTTTCAAAGATAAAGTCTGAAAAGCGTCTATGTGAAGTAATTTTAAATTTATCTTCGATTTTAAGATTTAAAAAACAACCAACAGCAAATCCAAAACCTTTTAAATCTGAATTCAAAATTTTTACCTTTTTATTTCCATGCTTATCCACACCTCATTTTAAAATGTTGATAAAAAAATTGCAAATATTTTTTCATAAAGCAAAATTTATTTTTAATATTGTGTAAGGAAATTTATTTCCTGTACTTACTAACCCATCAATATAACAAAGCCCGCTCATTTTCTTGTCGGGCTTTATTATTTTTTACTACTGGCCCTTTAAAAAATAAAGTGTACTTTTTTAAAACCAAATTCATTTGAGCAACTATTTTATTGTCCATAAACCTTTCAATGTCCTTTCGCAATTCTCTGCAAAGGACCGTAAAAAAACTTTAAAGGATTTTTTTGATGTTCCTCTGAATGCCTATCCTGTAGGGCGTTTGGACTATGATAGTGAAGGCCTGCTCATTATAACCGACGATAAAAAGTTGAATCATTATTTACTGGATCCTTCGCAGGAACATGAAAGAGAATATTGGGTGCAGGTGGAAGGTGATATTTCACAGCAGCAAATAACGCAGTTACAAAGAGGAGTGAATATAAAAGTAAACGGGAAAACGTATCTGACTAAAAAATGCAAAGTTCAAAAGTTTTTAGATCCACCAAAAATAAATACAAGAAATCCTCCCATTCGTTTTCGAAAATCAATACCCGATAGCTGGATAAAAATAATTTTAACAGAAGGTAAAAACAGGCAGGTACGAAAAATGACAGCAGCAGTTGGCTGCCCTACTTTGAGATTGATCCGTTTCAGAATTGAAAAAATTACGATTGAAAAATTAGAGTCCGGCCAAATGAAAAAGATGCCTAAACAAGAATTGTATAACTTGCTACAAATAAATAAAGATAAAATCCGATGGTAAGATCAATGACAGGCTTTGGAAGATCAGAGCAAACAAGGGGTGACAAAACCTACCTGGTAGAAATAAAATCGCTGAACGGAAAACAGTTTGATGTGAATCTGAAAATCCCACCTCTCATTAAAACCTATGAATTTGACATCAGAACTTTAATACAGGAAAGTCTGTTGCGTGGTACAGTTGAATGCCTGATTGTGATAAAGCAAAATGGCACTGCCAAACCCGTTGTCTTAAATACGGATCTTATCAAGTCATATTATCAGCAGATACAAACTATCGCAACTGAACTGTCAATTGATACCAATTCCGTGCTGGCAGCGCTGTTACGCTTACCGGAAGTAGTTAATCCGAGCAATGAAGTTCTTGATGAATCCGATTGGAAAAATTTAAAGGAAGTAATTGAGGTGGCCTTACAGGAATTAAATACCCACCGGATTGAAGAAGGCAAATCGCTGGAACAGGAATTACGCCTCCGTATAAAAAATATCAAAATCCAGGAAAACGAAATTCTTTCGCTGGAGCCCGAGAGAAGAATAAAAATGAAAAATGAACTGATCCAGGTTCTTGAAGAAAATGTGGGCAAAGAAAATTATGATGCCAACCGGCTGGAGCAGGAATTGATTTATTATATTGAAAAGATAGACATCAGGGAAGAGCAGGTGCGGCTTAGAAATCATTGTGAATATTTTTTGTCGGTTCTTGACACCGATGAAATTACAAAAGGGAAAAAGCTGGCTTTTGTAGTACAGGAAATTGGAAGAGAAATAAATACCACCGGCTCAAAGGCCTACGATTCTAAAATTCAAAAATGCGTGGTACTGATGAAAGATGAATTAGAAAAGATGAAAGAACAAACTTTTAATATTCTTTAAACCGGTTTTAAACGACAGTGAAAACAATCTATTTTTGCAAAAAAATCCATTTGAAAAAAATCATTCTGATATCATTGCTTTCACTTTTTTTTACTTCCTGTATAAAAATTGGCCTTTACGAAAAACAGGTTGTGATCCCCTCCCAGAAATGGTTTTACACCAATGTTCCGCAATTCACTTTTCATATTGACGACACTACATCGTTCTACGATGTGTATGTAATTTTACGTCATACCAATCTCTATGACTACAATAATGTGTGGCTGAGGATAGGGTTAAAAACGCCATCAGATTCTTTTAATTATCAGAATATAAACCTCGTTTTGGCCACCGATGCAAAGGGATGGGAAGGTACAGGAATGGATGATATATATGAAGTAAGAAAAAGTATTTCGGCGGCTCCCTTTACTTTTAAAAGTGCAGGCGATTACACTTTTTCGATAGCTCAGATCATGCGGGAAAATCCGTTAAATAATATTTTGAATGTAGGTTTAAGGATTGAAAAAGTCAGCAGGTAATTTAGTGAGCCGTCTTCGCTGCCATCAATGGCTTTCAAATTTTTAAAAAATGCCTTATTCTACTCTAAGAAATAAAATTAAAGCAAGGCCACTTCGAATCATATTTATTTTTTACTGGTTTTTACTTGCCTATATTCTTGCGGCCCTTATCTTTTGGTATATTGATCTGAATGGGCAAAATCAGGAACTCACACAATTGAGGCTTAATGCCGTTAACATTAATGATGTTCACTACATTCAAAAAACCAATCGAATTCAGGAAGCCAGGGATAGAAAAACTGCTCAATATATGGGTGAAGGAATTACTTTTCTATTAATGATATTAGCGGGAGCTTTTTATGTTTTCCGGATCATTAAAAGACAATTGGTACAATCAGAACAACAAAAGAACCTGATGATGGCCATTACCCATGAATTAAAAACCCCCATTGCGGTAACCAGGTTAAACCTGGAAACGATGCAAATCCGCAAACTTGAACCTACACAGCAAAAGAAACTGATAAGAAGCACCATAGAGGAGGCCAATCGTTTGAATACTCTTTGCAATAATATGCTTTTCATGAGCCAGCTCGATTCGGGAGCCTCTTCGCTTGCCAATGAAAGGATTGATTTTTCAAATTTGACGCTGGATTGCGCCACCGATTTTATTGTTCGTTTTCCTGATCGGAAAATAGAACTCAACATTCAGGATGAAATCATAATAACCGGTGATAAACTTTTATTGCAGCTCGCCATTAACAATCTTTTAGATAATGCTATTAAATATTCAGGGAAAGAGGATGTAGTTTTGGTAAAATTATTTAAAATCCAAAAAAAGGTGAAACTTCAGGTAGTTGACCAGGGAATAGGGATAAAGGCGTCAGAGAAGGAAAAGATTTTTGAAAAATATTATCGCGGGGCAGGCATGCAGGCAAAAGGCACAGGCCTTGGCCTTTATCTTACTAAAGAAATTGTAAAACAACACAATGGGAATATCAGTATAAAAAATAATGAGCTGCGGGGAAGTACTTTTGAAATTCAACTGAGAGGTTCTAAAAACACATAAGTAAAAACTAATTGAATGCAAGGAAGAAAACTTTCAATCTTATTGGTAGAAGATGAAGAGAATTTGCAGGATACCTTGAAATTAAATTTCGAAATGGAAGGCTATGAAGTTACTGCCGCCCACAGCGGAGAGGAAGCATTCAATGCCATCCGTAATGAATATTTTGATCTGATCATTTTAGATGTAATGCTCCCGGATATAGACGGGATAACTGTTTGCGAAAACATCAGGCTGAGCAACAGTGAAATTCCTATATTGATGTTAAGTGCAAAAAGCCAAAGCAAAGACCGCATATTAGGATTAAAAAAAGGCGCCGATGATTACCTCACCAAGCCGTTCAGCCTGGAAGAACTTTTATTAAGAGTAAAAATCCTGATCAATAAAAGCCAGAAGATATCGGCAAAAGAACCTGTAGCTGAACAATATTCTTTTGGCAAAAACCTGATCAATTTCAAATCACTGGAATGCACTACCAAATCAGGAGAATTAATATCTCTTACCAAAAAAGAAGCGATGCTTTTAAAACTGCTGATTGAAAATAAAAATGAGGTGGTGACACGCGAAAAAATTCTGCAATCCGTTTGGGGCTACAATGTTTATCCTACCACACGCACCGTCGATAATTTTATTTTAAATTTCAGAAAATATTTTGAAGAAGACAGCCGCAACCCTGAATATTTTCATTCTGTAAGAGGAATAGGCTACAAGTTTACCAATTAAAATCTTCTGGATCAATTAATTGTTACAAAATAAAAATCACAGTTATTTGTAGGCCTGCTGGTATTTTTTTCCCCCTTTTACAAAAACAAGTCTGTGTAAAGTTTGCCGCCCGGTTTTACAGCATATTTTTCCAAATCAGTTATTCCTTCTTCAGCCAAAACT
This sequence comes from Segetibacter koreensis, assembly GCA_044463445.1. Lineage (GTDB taxonomy): Bacteria > Bacteroidota > Bacteroidia > Chitinophagales > Chitinophagaceae > Ginsengibacter > Ginsengibacter koreensis_A. The sequence continues at coordinate 1,126 of JBIQMJ010000044.1, read as the reverse complement.
TCTTCATCAATAAAAGTATTTCCGGTGCATTCAGCAGAGGCCCGTTGCAAAATATAAAAAGTGCTATCAGCAATAATCTCAGGAGTCCGGCTCATCTGCATCAACGCTTCACCGCCTAACAAATTTCTTACAGCGGCAGTGGCGATGGTGGTTTTAGGCCATAAACAATTGGCAGCAATATGATATTTTTTTAACTCTTCTGACAAGCCTAAGGCAATCATCGTCATGTTGTATTTACTCATTGTATACGCAAGATGACTAGCTAACCATTTTTTATCCATATTAATTGGCGGTGATAAATTAAGAATATGGGCATTGGCTCCTTTCTTCAAAAATGGAATGCAGGCTTTGCTCACAAAAAAAGTTCCTTTCACGTTGATATCATATATCAGGTTAAAAGCCTTCATATCTGTTTTTTCTACCGGCGTCAAAGAAATGGCGGAAGCATTATTAATGAGAATATCGATTCCTCCAAAAGCTTTTACTGCTTGCTCCACAGCTTCATTTATCTGATCTTTAAAACGGATGTCACATTGTACCGCTAAGGCTCTGCCACCGGCGTTTTCAATTTCTTTTGCTGCGGTAAAAATAGTTCCGCCAAGCTTGGGATTTTCTTCTACCGATTTAGCTGCGACTACGATATTAGCTTCTTCTTGTGCAAGCCGCAATGCAATCGCCTTGCCGATTCCTCTTGATGCTCCGGTTATAAAAACCGTTTTGTTTTTAAAACTCATAAAAGAAAAATATTTTTAGATTTTATTTAAATATAATCTTAATTTTCAAGGATAAAAAGAAATCAGTGTTGGTTTTGTTTAATCGAAATAGCCAAACATTTTATCAAAAAACCGTTTGAGAATTCCTTCACTTTTCCAATAAATTGTTTAAGAAAATTAATTGATATTTCCTGATGTTACCTTCCGGCATAAAGAAAGAACGATTTTATTCGCTTGATGTATTTCGCGGGGCTACCGTTTGCTTCATGATTATGGTAAATAATCCCGGAAGCTGGGCGTACATTTACGATCCTTTGGATCATTCAGAATGGCATGGCGTTACACCTACCGATCTTGTTTTTCCATTTTTCCTTTTCGCCGTAGGCAACGCGATGGCTTTTGTAATGCCGCGT
>JBIQMJ010000043.1:0-18280 GCA_044463445.1 Segetibacter koreensis | reverse complement strand
TATCTGTCCCCACCCATATATTTCCATCGCTTCCACGACAAAGCGTAGTGGCATTAAAATATTCTGAAGGAGGAAATTTCCGGAGCGAATTGGTTTTAAAATTATACCGGCAGATGGTGGTGGTGGAAATAAACCATAATTGTCCCATATTATCAAACGTCAGATCATATACATTAGACAACGAATCGATGAAAGGCTTCAGGACTTCTTTTTCAGGATCATATTGGTATAAGCCTCCTTCGGCGCCCACCCACAATTTCCCATCTTCTGTGGGAAGAATGCAATAAATATAATCAGTCTTAAGGTGCTTTTTATCCTGTTCATTGTCAATCCGGAAAACTTTAAAGTGAAATCCGTCAAAGCGGTTCAAGCCGTCTTTGGTGGCGAACCACATGAAACCTTTTGAATCCTGTCTTATGAAGTAAACTGAATTGTTGGAAAGACCCTGTTCCACCTGGTAATGCCTGAAATAATAAGGCTGGGCGTTTAGCGCATTTATAAATAATCCCGATACAAAAAGTAAGTTAGAAAGAAAAAGAATTATCCTGTTTCTCATCATATACCAGCTATTAAATCCATTAATGGTTTTAAAATAGAACAGTGCAGTTTCCCCATTGCAAAATTCCAGGTGTAAGTTACTTTTAATTAAAGATAAAATAAACAGTTTAGCTGAACCAGGCTTTGGTGTTCCTTAATGAATTTTTTTAGGGATCTGCAAAGCTCCAAAAAATTATTCCGTTTGGAAAACTGTTCTTTGTATTCCGTTAAAACCGGTGATGGTAATTTTTTTATAATTCTTTTCTACCGGCAATATCCTGGACGATTGCGACAGGTAAGTGGAACCATAATAAAATTCGATATATCTTTTTTTGCCGTTTTTGAAAACAATTTCTCCACTCCAATCATCGGGATTTAGTTTAATAAATTGAAGCGTATTGCGGTACGCCGGATTTTTACTGAGCACTTCAAGGCTGTCCTGGTTTTGGGTGGCAATGATAATGTCTTCATTTTTTGCGGTATGCACCGAAGCAAGGCCTTTGCCATCGCCCTTTACAAAGAAACCATCTGTCGTCAATCTCATTCCGGAAAAATTCCCTTTTCCATCTCCTTTTAAACATAATCCGTTGAACGCGTCGTGCCTGCCGCTATAGGGATCCATGCTGTAATCATTGCCTATCATCATTACATCCAGGTTACCATCATTATTTATATCCTTAGCCAACATGCCATATAGGGGAGCCGCCTGGGCTTCGATGGGCAAGGGTTTGATAGTAAACGAACCTTTACCGGTGTTTTCTATATAGCTGGAATTCATATCTGTGGCCTTTAATACGAGGGCGTCTGACAGATCACCTTCGCTCCAAATGTCCTGCAAGGTGGCGTATCCATAAGATTTATAAGTTGGAAATAATCCGCGCATGGTGGTTACCTGGTTGATCAGGTCATTTCTCGAAACGATCGGGTACTGGTGAAAAATTCCGGCGGTATCCTTCATGTAAGAAAAGACCATTGGGTCCGTGGTTCCATTGTTGTCAATATCTTTGGCAACAATGGTCAAAGGTTTTTCAGGCGTTCCATAATAATTGGAATTCAGGCCAAGGTTACCCACTACGTAATCCATATCGCCATCATTATCAAAATCGCCGGCTACAATACTGTTCCACCAACCGGTATGCGATTCTATGCCACTCTTTACCTTCTTAAAAGAATGACCTGTATTCCTGAAAAAGGTAACCGGCATCCACTCGCCGACCACCATAAGATCCACTTTACCGTCATTATCAAAATCGGTCCATAAGGCATCTGTTACCATTCCAATCCGCCTCAATTCCGGGCAATACCGGTCAGTAACGTCCACAAATTTTCCTCCTTCATTTTTCAAAAGAAAACTTTCCGGTGAGGTGGGATATTGTCCCGAAACCACGCGCCCACCGACAAACAAATCCAATTTGCCGTCGCAGTCAAAATCTGCAGCCCGCACACAGGAGCCGTTTGAAGAATCAACAGGAAGCGCCGTGGTGCTTTTTATAAAATGCCCCGTGCCGTCGTTTAGAAATAAACGGTCGCTGGCAATAGGATGATTAGGTGGAATCTCATAACTCCCGCTTACCAGGTACAGATCAAGGTCGTTATCATTGTCTGCATCAAAAAAAATGGCTCCCATATCTTCATATAATACATCATCTTTTACTAAAATGCGGCTTGAATCAAGGCTGAAATTACCCTGTGCATCCTGCATAAAAAATACACCACGATGGCCGGAAGAGCCGCCGATGTAGAAATCATCAAAGCCATTTTTATCAATATCGCCCACTGCGATTCCGGGACCGTATTGGCTCAGCTTGTGAGGAAGCGTAGCCTGGATGTTATAATCCACAAAATCATTCTCAATAGGTTTGTAGCTGATACCATAACTTTTTGCGGAGTTAAAAAAATACGAAGTGGTAAATGGATCTGAGATAGAATTGATTGCCGGGCCTGCATTTTTGTAATTGACCGTCAGCACCTGGTTCACTTTCACATTTTGAATCAATTGCTGTTTGCTGTCCGGCCAGCTCACTTCCAGGGAATCAATTTTATTAGTTTTGCCTAAACCAAAATGCGCCCTTGGATCATCGGTAGACAAGTAGCCCCGTGTAGGATGATGTTCATAATATTGTTGTTTGCCATTGTCGTAAAATAAACGAAGTGTTGCCCCGATCCCATCATTGTTTTTATCAGGGCCTTCGAATTTTACAGTCAGCGTATTGGCTTTTTTATTCACTAAATTTTCATAAACCCCGGCAGGTCCGTTGAGGTTATTTATAACCAGATCAAGATCGCCATCATTGTCCAGATCGGCATAGGCCGCGCCTGTAGAGAAGGTGGGAGTATTCAAACCCCACGCTACCGTTTTATTTTCGAATTGTAGTCCATTGATATTTTTATATCCATAATTCGCAATCTTTACTACCGGTAATGAATCCGTCATGCGAAGAGGGTACAATGTTTTTTTGCCGCTGCGGCCGGTATCTACTTCAATAAAATCCAGGTCGGTTACATCTTTCGGAATTCCATTGGTAATCACAATATCCCTTAAGCCATCATTATCAAAATCGGCGATCAGCGGGCACCAGCTCCAATCCGTTTCATAAATGCCTGCAAGGAAACTAATATCGCTAAACACAGGATGACCTTCAGGAGTGATGCCACTATTTAGCTGAAAAGAATTGCGGACATACTGATGCTGGTATCCAAATAAAGCGCTATGAGTATAATTAAAATATTCGTTGCCGCTCAGCATTCTTTTTTTGCGCTGATTGTTTTCAGGAAGCATTTCTAACGAAACAAAATCCACATTACCGTCGTTGTTGATGTCTACAGCATCAGTGCCCATTGCATTCCAGCTTGTATGCCTGAAATAATCACCGATACGATCGGTAAAAGTTCCATCATGATTGTTGATGTACAAAAGATCATTAGAAACAAAATCATCAGCCACATACACATCGGGCCAACCATCTTTATTAATATCAGTAATACAGGCAGCATGCCCCCACCCTTCTATCGTGATACCTGCCTCTTTGGACACGTTGGTGAAAGTTCCATTGCCATTATTCCGATACAGCCTGTCAGTATTTTTAGCGCTTCCATCTGTTACTTTTTTACGGAAACTTATTGGCGTTTTTGGATCATAAATTTCATTGGTTACGAGGTACATATCAAGGTCGCCATCCCGGTCATAATCAAAAAAATAGGCTTGCGTGCTGAACCCTGTATCGGCAAGCCCATAAGAGGCTGCAGATTCTTTGAAAACCGGAACTCCGTTCTTATCCAGTCCCTGGTTGATATACAAAAGATTGGTGCGCAACCGGGCGTCATTCCTGAAAGAAGCGCAGACATAAATATCCGGCCATCCATCCTGGTTAATGTCTGTTACTGATACACCGGTGCACCATCTACCTTCTCCTCCAACTCCCGCAGCCGTTGTGATATCCTGGAATTTAAAAGATCCTTTATTCAGGTACAATTTATTGGAAACCATATTGCCTGCAAAATACACATCCATAAGGCCATCCCGGTTAAAGTCGCCAATGCCTACGCCGCCGCCATTATACAGATTGGCCTCATTTAATATGTTTAAGCTGTCGCTTTCGGTGAGTTGATTGTTAAATCCAATGCCGGTCTGGGTTTCCGTCAATAATTTAAAAACCGGAGCACCATCATCTTTCTTTTGTTTTTTAAAAAATAAAAAATAAAAGAGAACTGTAAGAAAGACGACGATACCCAAAATGAGGAGAATGAAGCGGCGCGACCTGATATTTTCTGTCATTGAATGTAAATTAAAAATGATCCCTGATCTGATTCGCAGCAAAGCAATAAAAAACTTTCGAATATAATTATCAAATTAATCAGCAAGTCGAATTATTGTTTCAAAAATTATTCATTATGTTTCAATTTTTCTGTCACCTGCAAAACGAAATCCATTTGTTTACAATAATTCAAAAATTTTAATTGAAATGACCGGCAATTATTAGCCATCTTAAACGTTTTATTTTTTATAATTTCCGGTTAAAAATTATAACCTAAAGTTTCATTAACAAGGAATGAATTATTTTACATCCCGGTAAAATCCAACGCCTCCATCATTTATTTTTATAAAGCAATGCATCAATTTTTATTAAAACTTTCAATTCTTATTTTGATTACGTTTATTTTCTGTTCAAAGGGGAGAGCCCAATATTATTATAAAGATATTTTGAGTACGGCCAAAGAGAACAATGAATTTTCCATTCTCAAAAAGGACAATATTAATCATATAAAAATTACCAGCTTTGATGAAAAAGACCAGCCAAGCGAAGGCTTTTTTTGTGAAAAAAGAATCAATAAAAATTTTTCGCAGTCCAAATTACTGACGAATTCCAATATTACCGGCGAATCATTGCTGGTAACTGATTATAACAGCAATGGAGAGGTAATTAAAACTACCACTACCACTCCCCACACCATCAATACCGTAGAATACAAGTATGACGCCAGTGGCAAAATCATTTCAATTCATACTACTACTACGGGCGGAGGAGACAGCACCGGAATTACAGAAACCCATGAATACTTTTATGAAAACGGCAAGCCGGTAAAAATGCTTCGCAAAAAAAATAATTTCCTCGCATCTACAATCACATTTATTGCAGATAAAAAAGGAAACATCATAGAGGAAGATCCATCTGGAAAAAGCCTCGATAAAAAATATTTTTATTATTATGATGACAGCAGCAGGCTGACGGATGTAGTACATTATAACCCGGTCGCACAAAGGCTTTTACCCGATTATATGTTTGAATATACCGATGGAAATAAACCGGATAAAATAATTTCTGTAGATGAAACGGGCAGAAACTACCTGATATGGCGATATGCCTATGATGATAAAAGATTACCCGAAATTCAAAAATGCTATTCAAAAGAAAAACAATTGCTTGGTACCATTCAATATGAATATCAATAAGCCGTTCTGACGAGTTGGGAAATATCAAACAGAATAATAAATATAGCGATCAATACTGTTATAAGCATCATAATACGAAGCGACAATAATTTTTTTTGAAAGCTTCTTGAGGCAAGTATCGTTGCGATAAGGCAAAATGCAATTGAAGTGATATTCACCACATGAAGGTTTTTAAACAATCCTGAAAAATAACCAAGAAAGGTTTCCTGCTTATCCACATCGCTTAGATTTGAAAAACGAATACTGATGGAGCTCCACATAATAAATACTATCAGGGGCGGCAATAAAAAAAGAATAGCTATTGTGCCCGTTACCTTTTTTCTGACATGACTATTGGTTGACATTTTAAAAAATTTGATCGATTAAAAGTAGAGGAAAAACCAGAATATTCAAAACCTGCATCCTGATAAAAAAATTAAAAACTGCATTCTTAAAATGATATTTTTCCGGAAGATTATTTATTTTTTGAAACGTATTAACAAAATCAGTTTTAGCTGCCTTACCTGTTGTAATTCATAAAAAAATAAGTTTGGTGTTTTCTGAATATAATGGCTAACTCAACGCTAAAAATCAGAATGGCACGGTTTTAGAATTAATAATAACAAAAAATATCCTATTGGCTATTTTAAAAGTCTCTACCCATTTTTTTTAATTTAAACTAAATCACCATGAACGAGTATACAGATCAGGCTGATACTACCACTAAAAAACCGCGTGATTCAAAATCATTAATCATCGGCTTACTGATAGCAGCCATCGTGATCCTTGGCGGCTTTTTTATTTTCGACCACAGTAAATCAAATGAAAATTTAAAGGCCCAGCAAACAGAAGTTGCAAAAGTTACTTCTGAAAAAAGCAATATTCAATCCAGCTTCGACGCTTCTTTGGCCCGATTGGATTCCATGCAGACAAGCAATGCTGACCTTAACGGTAAACTGACAGCGAGCAATGCAGAAATTGCAAAAATGAAATCAGAGATACGGAGCATTTTGCACAAGAAAAATGTGAGCGCTTCTGAACTTTCAAAAGCACGTGATCTGATTGCAAAACTGAACGGACAAATTACGGATCTGCAGGCACAGATCGCAATGCTTTCGCAACAGAACGACAGCCTGAAACAAAACGTTGTGGTTTTAACCACTCAAAATCAAACACTGTCTCACAATCTTGATTCTACACACGTTGTTACTCAAAATTTAGAGAAGAAAGTGGATATAGCTTCTACACTCAATGCATCTAACATTTCCATCACGCCTGTAAAAGTAAAAAACAATGGGAAAGAAAAAATTTCTACTGTAGCTAAGAGAGTGGATAAATTATTAGTAAGTTTTGATGTAAATAACCGGATCATTCAACCAGGCACTACTGATCTTTATGTAATAGTGACCGGGCCTGATGGCAAACCCGTTACCACACCCAACAGCCTTGGAAATACTTTTATTACCCGCGATAGCAGCAGTAAAACATTTACTGCCAAATTGCCTGTTGACCTTGAAACCGCAAAGTCCAAAAATGTACAATTTGCATTTTCTCCTTCAGGACATTTTCAGCAGGGAAATTATACTATCCAAATTTATCAGAATGGATTTTTAATCGGGCAAAAGACCCGCGAGCTTAAGAAAGGCGGACTCTTCGGATAAAATAGCAAAAATCTTCTTCTTAAATATATCCTTAAGGAACCTAAGACAACCCGTGGTAGTAGCGGGTTGTTTTTTTATTTTACAATTCAATAATCCGTATAGGCATATACGTTAGTAACAAATAAAATCATCTTGTTAGCAAAAAATATTACTACATTCATTTTCTAAAAAATTGAAAATGAAAAAGCTGTTGCATTTTATTTTCCTGTTTTCGCCTATCGCCACTCTTGCCCAAAAAACCGATACCCGTTTACAAAATGAAATAACCAATTTAGTTAAAGGTTTTCATGGCGATGTGGGGGTTTACGTGTACGATCTGTCCAAAAATAAAATTGCTGCTGTACATGCAGACACCATCTTTCCAACGGCAAGCATGGTAAAGGTTCCTATTCTTGTAGGGTTGATGCATAAAATCCATAATGGAGAACTTACTTACCACCAGGATATGCTTTTTACTGACTCGGTGCGCTATTCGGAAGGGCAGGAAATTCTTGCTTCATTTAAAGACAGTTCCAAAATTGCTTTAAATGTTTTGGTGATGCTGATGATGAGCATGAGCGATAATGGCGCAAGCCTTTGGCTGCAAGGGCTTTCGGGAGGAGGCGCCCAGATCAATGCTTATATGGATAGCTTAGGCTTAAAAAATACGAAAGTAAATAGCCGCACTCCGGGCAGGAAAGAAAATTACAATCAATATGGATGGGGCCAGACCACTCCGGAAGAGATGGCAACCCTGATGAAGCTTATTGTGGAAAATAAAATTATTGATAAACAGATAAGTGAAAGAATGTTGCGTATGATGAGCCGCCAGTTTTGGGATGAAGATGCCATTTCTCAAATACCTCCCAATATCTTTATAGCAGATAAAAGCGGCGCCGTTGACGCAACCAGAGATGAAGTGCTTTATGTGAATGGAAAAAATCCCTATATCTTTTGTATCTGCACCAAAAATAATAAAGATACCAGTTGGGAACATGATAATGAAGCATGGGTACTTACCCGGAAATTATCATCGCTTTTATGGAATTATTTTAATCCAAAATCCAAGTGGCAGCCTTCTGCTTTGCTGAAGTAATGTACCAGAATAAAAAACCTGGTTATTAATTGCTTTACTGTAAATATTTCCAAATATCACGTCATATTATTAAAACAGCCAGTTGTTTAGCACCGGCTGTTTGATAAGAATCATTCTTTATTGTTTTACAAATTTAGAAATATGCGTTTCCTTGCCAAGGATTACCTGGATAAAATAGGTTCCTTTTGCAAAATCTGAAACGTCAATATTCTGCAAAGGAGAATTGGGGTTTCCGATTTTTTGTAAATACACCTGTTTGCCATTCACGTCTGTAATTTTAAGAAGAGATGCTTTTGAAGAAAGATTTCCAAATATTATAGTCAACTCATTATGGACGGGATTGGGATAAGTTTTAATAATTAGCGATGAAGTATTCAACCGGACAGCCCGGACTTGTGAATAATTTATTTTCCCATCTTTATCATTCATTTGCAATCGATAGAACAAAATATCAGAAGCCGCATTAAGATATCGATCGTCATTAAAATTGTACGATTTTTCTACCATGCTGTTTCCTGAAGCCATTACTGATCCTACGTTGGAGAAATGAATACCATCAATGCTTCGTTGAATTACAAAATCCTGGCTGTTAATCTCAGTAGCCGTAGCCCAGGTCAATTGAACTGTGTTGGTTTGAAGGGAAGCTTTAAAATTTATTAGCCGGACTGGCAACACTGAAACAATAGCATCGATCCGGTAAAAATCTGTATAGTTATCAGGGCTGTTTCCATTGTCTGCATTCCCAAACAATTTGCTGTTAAAAATAAATTCAAAATCAGGATCAGAAGAACCTGTGCCCGGGTTTATATCGTCAACTATCTGAGCGTTTGTTCCATCAGTGAACCATGGTTCCATGCCATGCGTTATGTCATTTGCCGAAAAGTACAAACCTGTTTTTGTATAATAATAACCGCCTCCCACTCCCCCGGAAGCCCCTCCGATATTTTTTACGAGAACGGTTCCCTGCGAGGTGCCGTTGGTTTTCCAAAGTTGTTTGCCATTCGTTCCGTCATTGGCGGATAAATAGACATACCCGTTGAGTAAAGTGGTTCTTTGATAGAAATCAAAAAGATCAGAACCCTCAAGGATATTGCTAAAATCGATTACGGGGAAAAGTATTGGATCAGCACTGCCTCCACCGGGATTGATGTCCTTTATCATTGTGGTATTAGCCGCTGTTCCGTCTGATGACCACAACTCTGTTCCATTCGCATCGGTTGCAGAAAAGAGAAAACGATTATTGATAAAAACAGCATTGAATAAAAGAGGACTCGAACTGTTAGGAATTCCATCCATGCTGCCAGGGTAGATATCTTTCACCATAGATGCTGTATTTCCATCAGTGCTCCAGAGTTCAGCGCCATTGACCGCATCGGTGCCCCCAAAATAAATTTTATTATTAAAAGTTAATAAACCAAAAGCAGAAAAAGAGAAGGAGGGAACATTAAATGATTTTATTAAAGTTGTATTGGTTCCGTCCGTTTTCCAGAGGTCTAATGAATATTCCGGCGTACTTACTGAAAAAATAACCCAATTTCCCAGGTGGGTAAATTCATTGAAATTGGTACCATCGCTACCTGGTGTTATATCCTTTAGCATTTTCGTATTTCCTGCTGTCCCATCAGAGACCCATAACTCATTTCCATGAGTACCATCATCCGCTGAGAAATACATTAAGTTGTTATAAGAAAAAAAATTTGAACCATTCCTGCCAAAACCATTTCCCGGTCCTGGATTGATTTCCTTAAATAAGGATATGGCCCCGTTGTTTCCGTTCATTTTATAAAGTTCCCTTCCTGAAGAAGTTGAATCCGTAAAATATAAATTATTTCCAAAAAGAAAAAAATCATCGGGGATGGAACTTTCTGTGCCTGAAACGAAATCCTGAACTAAATTGGTTCCGGCAGCAGTACCGTCTGTCACCCAAAGCTCAGATCCATGAGCAGCATCGATACCGGCAAAATAAATTTTATTATTTAATATTCCCGCGCCTCCATCCGGATCTATCTTCACATTGAAGGCGTATTGTTTGGTTCCCTCAGGTGTACCATCGCTGGTCCACAAAGTACTGTCCAAATCGCTTGTAAGGAAAATGGAATTTCCAAATATAGGAAAACCATACAGGCTGTGATTGTCATTAATAATGGTTACCTGTGCCTCTGTATTTTTGCAAAAGGTAATGAGCGCCAGGAACAAAATCAGGTAAATCTTTTTCATTTTGCTACGTTTTGAATTTGAATAAATAGAATAAGCCAAAGACCTTTTCAGAAGATTGGATTATCCATTTACAACTCAAATCTTTTTAAACCAGAAGATCAATAAGAAAAAGGAAATAGGACGAGGGATTTTTAATTAAACAGGAGCAGTTTGTCAGCAAATATTGGACAATTAAAATTAAGAAATTAGCAACAAATTAAAAAAAGAATTATCAGGAAGGATTATATTGTGTTTTAAAAATAAAAATGGGTTTTTCAATTCTTATTGAATAGTTAAAAAACAGGAGTAACATGCCAGGCTTAACTTTTCTTATTTTTTTGCGTCTTACTACCAAAAGCAATTACCATGAAATATATAAACTCAATAATTTTCTTTTTGATTGTAATCTTCATGTCGTCATGCACCACGTCAAGATATTATCAATCAGACCCCGGAGAGTATTACCAGGGGCAGCCTGAGATTACCTACCAGCAATTCTATAATGACCTAAGCCCTTATGGAGATTGGATCAATTATGGAAACTACGGATATGCATGGGTGCCTTCCATGTCTAACTTCAGGCCTTATTATACCAATGGGTATTGGGTTTATACTGATTACGGATGGACCTGGGTTTCCAATTATAATTGGGGATGGGCGCCGTTCCATTATGGAAGATGGTTAAATGATTTTCGTTACGGTTGGGTATGGATACCGGGAACTGAATGGGCGCCTGCGTGGGTTTCATGGAGAGGCGGTGGAAATTATTATGGATGGGCACCTTTGGGCCCGGGAATGGGCATGAATTCAGATTTTGGATCCATTCCTTATTCAGATTGGACATTTGTTCCGCATAATTATATCAGCAGCAGAAGCATCCATAATTATTACATCAACCGTTCAAGAAATGTTACCATTATTAATAACACTACCATCATCAATAATACTTCTGTAAACAATGGTACGCGGCGCGCCAATTACAATCCCGGGCCTCCTGTGAGAGAAGTCGAGCAGCAAACGGGGACAAGAATCAGGAAATACAACCTGGTCACTACGAATAAACCCGGAGAAACCCAGGTAAGCAACAGCGCTGTAAGAGTTTTCAGGCCTTCCATCAATCAACAGAGTTCCAATTCTTCAAACGCAAGGCCGGAAAGAGTTACTAATCCCGGCCAGGAAAAGCCAGCCAATTCTGCCCCGGTAAGAGAAATTCCTCAAAATCAAAAACCACAAATACTAAGGGATGAACCACCGGTAAATAACAACAGGCCTTCTATAACTCCTGAAAAGAACAATGAACCGACACGGGTTTTCCCCAATAGAAACGAAACTCCACCGGCAGAAAATAAGCCTGTTGCTCCCAACCGGCCGACAAGGATAACACCACCCGCCAATTCCCAGCAACAGGAAAGCAATCCTCCAAGGCAGGCGCCGGTAAGGACTTTTCCGGTCAATCCGGCACCTCCTGCCAATACCCCAGTTCCGCCTGCACGGGACAGAAGTAGTAATACGCCATCCGTTAATCAAACGCCCGTTAACAGGCCGGTAAGAAGAATGCCCGATCAGCAACAGGCAGTAGCGCCAAACCTTTATAATCAAAACCAGAGCAAGACCTTCCAGGCCTTCAGTAGAATCTGGAAATAATAATGAGCGGGCTTCGAGAGTTGCCACACGGCCAGACCCACAAACCACGCCATCCGCTGTAAGACCGGCCCGGACTTTTTCACCGGATGTTTCTTCTTCACCTGAGCCGGATAAAAGAAAGAGTGTAAACCGGGAAGAAAATAGCAGGATATCTGAGCCGGTAAAAAATTAATTTCGCAGGAGCATGAGCATATTCTATATTCTCAAGGTGGGATAATTTCTGTTTAAGTTGCGGAAGAAAAATCAGAAATGAACATATTGATTCGTTTACTGTAAAAAATTTCCAGGAAGGCTGATCAATTAAGAATTGGTAAAGCCGGTTATAAAGTTCAGGCAATTTTTTACCGAATCCATACATTTGCAAACTATGATCACGATTCTTGCTATTGAATCTTCCTGCGATGAAACCTCCGCTTCGGTTTGCAGGGATAAAGTTATATTAAGCAATGTAATTTCAAGCCAGAAAATCCATGAGAAATATGGAGGCGTAGTGCCGGAATTGGCTTCCAGGGCTCATCTACAAGCCATTGTTCCGGTAGTAAATGAAGCGCTTGAAATAGCCGGCGTGGAATTGAAAGATATTGACGCCTTTGCCTTTACCCAATCGCCGGGATTAATTGGCGCACTGTTAGTAGGAACTCAATTTGCAAAGTCAATGGCGCTGGCAATGAACAAACCACTGATTGCAGTTCATCACATGCAGGCTCATGTTTTGGCCAATCTTATACGGCCAATACAAAGTGATGATAAAATACCTGAATTCCCTTTTCTCTGCCTTACCGTTAGTGGCGGGCATACGCAAATTGTCGTGTGTTCCTCACCGTTGGAACAAAAAATAATCGGCCAGACACTTGATGATGCAGCCGGAGAAGCTTTTGATAAATCCGCCAAAATATTAGGGCTTCCCTATCCCGGCGGTCCCCTGATAGATAAATATGCCAGGCAGGGCAATCCCTTAAAATATCATTTTCCGGAGCCAAAAGTTGAAGGGCTTGATTTCAGCTTTAGTGGTTTGAAAACCTCCTTCCTGTATTTTATCCGTGACGGAAAACGGGCCAACGAAAATTTTGTGGAAGAAAATATCGCCGATATCTGTGCGTCTATTCAATCACGAATAGTTTCTATATTATTAAACAAATTAAAAAAAGCTTCAGAAGAAACGGGTATTACCGATGTATGCATAGCAGGTGGAGTAAGCGCCAACAGTGGATTAAGAACTGAATTCGAAAAAACAGGAAAGGCTCTTGGATGGAATACGTTCATTCCCAAATTTGAATATTGCACCGACAATGCGGCAATGATAGCGATAACGGCTTATTATAAATATCTCGATTCTCAATTTGAAGATCTATCCGTTGTTCCATCAGCAAGAACAGCATAAGAAGAAACCCATAATAGAAGAACAATGCAGTAAAGCCACAAATACCTGCAATTCTTATTTTATTTTTTACCAACGAAACAATTATTTTTTGCCCAACAATTATTTTCAATTTAAAAAATTTAAAGTTTGCCAGGACATCAGCAGTATGAAAGTCTGCACAGATTCCTGTCTGTTTGGAGCCTGGGTGGCGGATAAATTCGAAAGAAAAACTATTACGGCAAAAAATATTTTAGACATTGGAACAGGAACAGGTTTGTTAAGCCTGATGATCGCCCAAAAATCTTTTGCAGAAACAGATGCTATTGAAATAGATGAAAATTCATTTATACAGGCAAAAGATAATTTTGCCAAAAGCCCGTGGAATCAAAGGTTGCACGCGATTAATGCAGATGTAAAAAATTGGTCATCGCCGCACAAATATGATCTCATTGTTTCTAATCCTCCTTTCTTTGAAAACGATTTGAGGTCTGTAAATCAAAATAAAAATATAGCAAAACACCACGATGCCCTTACCTTAAAAGATCTGATCCGTATTGTTAGTCTTCACCTGGCGGATAATGGAAATTTCGCTATACTGCTCCCCTTCCATAGGGTTCAGTTTTTTAAGACCCTTGCATTGGAAAATAATTTTTACCTGAATGATGAATTATTGATACAACAAACTCTCCGTCATTCCTTTTTCAGGGGAATGCTGTTTTTTGGGAGTGACCCAGTTTCTTTAGATTCAAAAAAATTAACCATACAAAATGATGAAGGCAGTTACACAAAAGAATCTAATATGTTGCTGAAAGATTATTATTTATAGCCTGCGAAAAACGGAAGGAATTACTGCCATTGAAAACAAATAATATCAGTCAGCGGCAAAAATTATTTCAGCGCTTCGTCTTTTTCCTTTTCTAAAAAATGCGCTTCATCGTTAATTTGTTTTGATTCCCATTCTGTCAATGCCTCATCCGGAACGGCTTGCAGGGGAATGGTTGATGATTGGGAAGGTTCGTTATAGGGAATATTGGCACTGCGGTTATAAACCGAAATCAACGACCAGCGTGGGAAATCAGAGAGATTGGCTTCAGAGCGATGCAATAAATTGCTATGAAAAAACAACGCATCGCCGGCCTTGAGCTCTACATAAATAAGCTCCATCGTTTTCAAAGCAAGGTCAACATAGTGCTGCGAAGCGCCTACCTGTTCACCTGCAAATCCGTGTTCAATCCTGCCCATGTGATGCGAGCCTTTTATCACCTGCAAACAACCGTTCTCCTTATTTGCTTCAGTGATAGCCACCATTACTGACATCATTTGACCGGGAAAAAGAAATTCATTTTTGTACCAATAGCCATAATCCTGGTGCCACTCCCACGCACCTCCTACCCTGGGTTCCTTTTGCATCAGCTTGCTGTGAAAATGACAAACAGGTGAATCGCCTTCCATCAATTGATTTACAGAATTTACCATTCGTTCACTTCTCGTAAACAAGCCATACGCATCATTTCCAGGGGTATACCACAATGTTAGCTTTGTTTTCTTTCCCGATTGATCATTTAAATCAAAAGCATGTCTGAGCAATGTGGCATCGCCTGTGGCAATAGCATACAACTTATTGACTTCGGTTTCTTTTAAAAAATTTTTGACGATAATGTAACCGTCTTTTTTATAATCTTCTATTTGTGGAAGAGATAATTGGAACGAAGACATGGGAATGAAATTGAGATGTTGAGTGGTTGAGGGCTGAGATGTGACACCTTTTGAAAAGGTGTCACATCTAAGATGCTCTTAATACCCCCACTTTTTCATCGCTGCCAGGTCTTCTTTCGCGCACTGGAGTGGCGTTTTACCCTGGTAAGATTCCTGTTCAATAATAAATTCAGTGGTGCCGCCGGTTTTTTTGGCAAGATCAATAATTTCTTTAACAGGCAAAACTCCTTTGCCCAAAACAGTACTTTCATATTCATCGCCCATCTCGCCCTTGCCGGATGATTTAATTTCATCTTTTACGTGCATGCTCTCAAATCTTCCCGGATATTGCTTTATAATATCCAAACCCCTTCCACCAGCGCCATACATATTGCCCAAATCCAACTGCTGTATTACCAGTTTGGGATCGGTTTTTTCTAAAATAATATCATAGACCTTTTTCCCATTCAATGAATATTTAAATTCAAAATCATGATTGTGGTAGCCAAATTTTAACCCCGACTTTTGACATAGTTCGCCGCATTTATTAAACACATCTAAAAACCCAACGAGGTCATCATAATTTTTACGAAGGTTTTCATCCAGCCACGGGCTTATCACATATTTTTGTCCTACTGTGGCTGCATCTTCAATTGTCTGCTTCCATTTATCGGTAAAATCATTTTTTGTGGTATCATAATCGTTTGCATTCATTACTGTGTGCCCGCTGGGCATTTTTAATCCAAGCCCATCCAGCAATTTTTTAAATTCAGTTGGCGCATACCCATAAAATTTTCCGTCAATATAGTTTGCGTGCTCTACATTTCTATATCCCATACCGGCCAGCTTTTTCAAAGTGCCGGAAGGATCATCTTTCATATCATCCCGTACCGAATACAATTGTAATCCCAATATGTGACTTCTTTTTAAAGGAAAACTGTGCAATACGTTTTTAGGCAAAAACATGGTTCCTGCCAAAGACAAAGAACCATTTCTTATAAATTTTCTTCTTGATAATTTCATAAAAGAATTTGATTTATTTTGAAAAAGAGTTGGAGTAAATTTCCTTCCTAAATAAAAATAATGCTTTTTTCTTCGTTCACTGTTTTTGTTTACCAAAACTACAATTTTATTTTTCTGCAAAACGCAAGTCAGCTTTAGTAAAAATCTCATCTCCTTATTTTTTCCTATATCCATTTGGCGTAAAAGTAGATCCTGCATTGCACAAAGAGGTGCTGGAGCGTTACAAAAAATTAAACATAAAGCCTTACAAAGGATTCATTCAGCCAAAGCTCGTGCCGGTAATGGACGGAGATAAAATCACGGATGTAAAAATAGAATACCCCACTAACTTTTTTGACCAGATGATAGCATACGGAAAAAATAATTCATTCCTTCCTTTAAATAATTAGTAAAAAGAAAGCCCGGCTGCTCTTGATGCAGAGCCAATAGCAGCCGGGTTATTTTTTGCAGTAAAGCAATAAATTAATCCAAATTTTATTCCGATAAATTAAAATCAGAATGATTTTTCTTTTGGTCGTCTGATATAAAAGCTATAGAAGAATGATGCCTGCTGATTCCCGTATTCAAACCGGCTTTGGGCGAATAGGAATTATTAAAACCCTTTGAATTCTTTGCCGCGCATATTCCAAAAACCACTGTAAAAATAATGGCGATCCCAAAAGACGAAACCTGCACAAGAGACCATGTGGCCACTGCTTTTCGGATGGTGGGAATCTCTTTGGTAGATTTAGCAGGTTCCAACTCTGCCGTCATGGCGAGCAACGTAAGCATGCCGGAAATAATACAAAGCGCATAGAAAGCCCACGACCAATAGGCCCAAACTTTGGAACTTTCAGCAACATTCACAATAAAATCTTTGGCAAACGTAATCGTTAATAAAATAAACCCGGAAGCGAGTGTGATCAACTGTTTGGTGGCATCCGCACAGAAGTCAAAAGCTTTTTTTCTCTGGTCGTCAAAGGTGGTCATGTTGCAATTATTTAAATGGATATACAGGGCATAGCTGAATTTTTCTTACCTCCCTCACCGTTTTGTCGCCCACGGTGGTTAGTCCTCTTTCTTTGCAGGTTCTAACGATATCGCCGATAAAATCCAGCAGGTTTCGTTGCGCCCGGGATATTTTTTCCAGGTCATTATCTTCTTTGGAAAGTTTCATTTGGATGATTCCCTCTTCAATGATGCGGTACAGTTCAGCAATGGCCGGCGGCTCAAACCTGACTCCAAATGCAGAGATGGCGGCCTGTGCCGTAGCCCTGGCTGATTCTTCCAGCGAATTGAACAACAAGGCATCGTTGAAGGTGAATTGCATTCCTTTTCGCGGCGGATCAGTCCAGCTTAGAAAATCTTCATAACCTGGTTCGCTTGGTTCTTCCAGCGTATTTTCCATAAAAAAAATTTAAATGATTTATTTCAAAAAGATGAAGCGTGGAAACTGGAAAGCTTTTTCAAAGGATGGATTATATACAATTACTCATTGCGCAGACAATTCGATATTTTCTGCCTATATAAAATTAAAGGATATATTATTCATATTATAATATTTTTAGTCACCATCTCGTAAACCTCTAAACCCTTCTAAACTTTCTAAACCCTTCTAAACCCTCAACCCCTCACCCTCTCAACTTCTCAACCTCTCAACTCCTTCATCCTCTCATCCATTTTTCCTCAGAATCTTTTAGTTTTGAGCCTATCTTCAAAATTTAAAAATCATTGTATTGAAAAAATTATTGCTTGCATTTTTCGTCTTATCTTCATTCTGGTCATTTGCGCAAACGACGGAAGACCAGTTCAACGCTGCTTTTAAAAAACTTAACGAGGATCCTTCTTTTAAGCACGCCACCATCAGCCTTTATATGATCAACACCACCACGGGCAAAACGGTTACCGGTCAGAATATTGAAACCGGCGTAGCGCCGGCAAGTTGCCAGAAGGTGATCACCGCGGCCACTTCGTTTGCTTTGCTGGGGCATGCCTATCGCTATAAAACCACCCTCGGATATACCGGTAAGATAGTGAACGGAGTTTTACACGGAAATCTTATTCTGAAAGGCAGCGGCGACCCAACGCTGGGAAGCTGGCGAATGGAGGAAACCAAAGAGGATAAAATTCTTGCCGATCTTATAAATGCAGTATCACATGAAGGTATACACGAAATAAAG
>JBIQMJ010000042.1:0-18476 GCA_044463445.1 Segetibacter koreensis | reverse complement strand
CGGTTCAGTGATGTAAGTACATTAGCCCGTGAAATTGATGACGATCAATTTGGGTATGACTTGGCCGAAGGAAAATATCAGATACCCAAAAAGGTTGAAGTATTTGAAATAACCGGCCCTTTGTTTTTTGGCGCTGCTTATAAAATCAGGGAGGCCATGCAATTTATTGAAAAGCCGACCAGGATTTTGATCATTCGAATGCGCCACGTGCCTATCATAGATGCTACCGGAATTCAAACACTGAAAGAAATTCATACTGGATCAAAAAAACATCACAGAAAAATTATTTTATCTGAAATAAACAGCGCCCAGGTGATGAAAGAACTCAAAGAGGCGAGGTTGCTATTTGCAATTGGAAAAGGGAATATTACAGATACATTTGAAAATGCGCTGACCAGAGCTGACATTCTTATTAAAGATCAATTTTGAATGAGGGTTAAATTGGAAACTAAACGTAAATGGCAGTAGTTATTTTTAAACCAGCTTGCATTTCACACGAAAAAAATAATCATGAATGTGATTGTAATTCTTCGGTATATAAATGATAAAGATCATTCATTGAAATGATCATTATAAATAATTAGTAAGTTCAAAAGCAATACATTTGAGGCACAATCATGGATTCATTAAACGAAATATCCCAGTTTCAATCTTTCCCTGAACTTAGAGAAAAACTCTATGAAAACAGCATCATAAAGAACTTTGAGGCGGGTGATGTCATCCTGGATGAAAATGCAAATATCCGCTCCATTCCCATCGTAACCAAAGGGAGCGTGAGGGTAATGAGAACCGATGAAGAAGGCAAGGAAATTTTATTGTATTACATCAAAGAAGGGGAAAGTTGTATTATGTCTTTTCTTGGAGGCCTGCATCATGAAACCAGCAAGATAAAAGCAGTGGTGGAAGAAAATGCCGAGATTCTTTTTCTGCCCTTGGAAAAAGTAACCCTCTTCATCAAAGAATATCCTCAATGGCTGGATTATATTTTCAGGTTGTATCATAAGAGATTTGAAGAGTTACTCGAAGTCGTTAATGCAGTAGCTTTTAAAAAGATGGATGAGCGCCTGCTGAATTTTATCAAAAAAAAATGTGAGCATACCAACAGCAAAACCCTGAATGTTACCCACGGGCAACTGGCCAATGAACTGGGAACAGCACGGGTAGTGGTTTCCCGCCTTCTCAAGCAAATGGAAGATGAAGGATTGGTACAACTCGGAAGAAATAAAATTACGCTTGTGTAACATAAGTAACCGTGTAGCCATTTATATTGAAAGACCTTTGCATTCAATTAAATAATCAATAAAAATTAATAATGATGAGCTACTATTTTTCGAAAACAGTGCCCTATGATTTTGATACAGCAATTGACAAAGTCACTGATGAGCTAAAGAAGGATGGGTTTGGTGTGCTCACACAAATTGATGTGCAGGACACCTTGAAAAAAAAGCTGGATGTTGATTTCAGAAAATACAGGATTCTTGGGGCTTGCAATCCCAATTTCGCTCACCAGGCTTTGAAAGCGGAAGATAAAATCGGCACTATGCTTCCCTGCAATGTCATTGTGCAGGAGCATGACAATAAAAATGTAGAAGTGTCTGCTGTTGATCCGGTTGCTTCAATGATGGCCGTAAAAAATGAGGCTCTTGGCGGTGTGGCAATGCAGGTTAGGGAAAAACTAAGCCGGGTAATTGACAATTTATAATCTGATATTTTCTAATTAAAAGACCTTGAAAATAAATATCGGCCTTCTTGAGAAGAGAATTCCGTTCATTTTATTACCCCCTATTATTTTTTGTTTCAGAAAATTCCTGCTGTATTAGCCAGTAATTATGATAACAATTGCATTCGTTAATTATGGCGCGGTTCAGCCTCCTTTTATCTCAAAAAAAATATATTGAACAAACAAAAGAAAAATATAAAAAATGGCACACGAAATAGACGTACAATGGATGGGGAAAATGCAATTTAATGCATTGGTAAACGGGCACACGATTATAATGGATGGCCCTGAAAAAGTAGGTGGTGAAGATAACGGTCCGATTCCCAAACCCTTTGTGCTAACAGCTCTTGCAGGTTGTACAGGAATGGATATTGCTGCAATCCTAAGAAAAGCAGATAAGATTCCGGACGAATTTGATATGAAAGTTATTGGAGAGATCAGTAAGCAGGCGCCCATTGAATACATTGCAATCCATGTGATCTATGATTTTAAAGGCAAAATGGAAAACAAAGAATCTGCGCTGAAGGCAGTAACCGATTCGCAGGAAAAATATTGCGGGGTAAGCAGCATGTTGAAGAAAGCATTGCCCGTCACCTGGGAAGTGAATTATAATGGCCTCCGGATTTTTACTAATCAACCACAATCTGCAGTTTTGGCTAACTTATAAAAAAGCATGAAATCTATGAAGAATTTATTAAGAAAATATCAGTTTACGATCATTGGGGTTTTGCTTGGAGCAATCGGTGGGTATCTCTATTATCATTTTGTAGGATGTAATAGTGGCACTTGCGCCATTACGTCCAAACCTTTGAACAGCACCTTATACGGCGCTTTAATGGGCGGTTTGGTTTTAAACATTTTTAAAAAGAAAGAAAAAATTCAATCCAATGAACCATAAATTAATTATTGATGTTAGAACCCCAATGGAATTTATGGGTGGGAACGTGGAAGGAAGTATTAATATTCCTTTGCAGGAAATACCAAAACGAATAGAGGAAATCAGAAAGTTGGGATCACCCATTATTCTTTGCTGTGCCAGCGGTGCAAGAAGTGGAAGCGCGTCACAATATCTGAAAAGTTGTGGTATAGAATGTGAAAATGGAGGAGGATGGATGGAAGTAAATTTTCAATTACAATCATCAGGAAATAAAATATGAAAGAATGCAATTATTAAAAAAGCTATTTGGATTGGGACCAAAGACAGATTATCATGAATTGATCAGGCAGGGAGCCATTATTGTAGATGTAAGAACGCCTGCTGAATATAAAAGCGGGCATATCAAAGGGTCATTAAACCTGCCATTGGATAGCCTTGGTAAAAATTTGTCTAAATTAAAAAAAGACAAATGCATCATCTGTTGTTGTGCGTCAGGAATGCGTAGTGGTACAGCAAAGAGAATCTTACAATCAAATGGATTTAATGAGGTTTACAACGGAGGCTCATGGTTGGGATTACAAAATAAAATCAGTTAAAGTATGGAAACGATCAAACAAACACTATTTTCCGGCTGGCATTTTATGCGGTGGTTACGGCTGGTATTTGGAATATTTTTTATAGTGGAGGCCATCCAGATGCACGATCTAATGATAGGAGTCATTGCAGGATTCTTCCTTTTGACTGCTATAACCAATGTTGGATGCTGTAGTCAGGGGCGCTGTGCTGTACCCCAAAGAAATCGTAAATCAGAAAATCCTGAAGAGATCATGTATGAAGAAATAAAAGATTGATACATGCCTTTTCCGTAAATAGTAATGATAATACCCGACATTCTTTGATTTTCATACAATGTGGCCAGCGAATGGACTTATGCACAAAGTTTAAACCAGAAATGTTTTCTCTATCTTTGGGACTAATAGCGATTATCAGATAAAGTTTTCCAATTAATTTATCTTTTAAATGGGTAGGTACATAATTGCTAATTATTTAATACCTCCTTGTAATGAGTTTTTCATTTCCCTATACTGTCCATCCTGATTTCCAAAAGCGGATTGCCTATTTCTGTATGGAATTTGCCATTCACCAACCATTGAAAACTTATGCCGGTGGGCTCGGCTTTTTAGCAGGTTCCCATATGCGTAGCGCCTATGAATTGCAACAAAATATAATAGGCATCGGTATTCTGTGGAAATATGGCTATTATGACCAGGTAAGAAAACAGGGGCAGGAAATGTATGTTTTATTCCAGGAAAAGGTGTATGGCTTTTTAAAAAAAACAGGTATAAAATTTACGATCAGGATTTCCGGGCATGATGTTTTCGTAACGGCTTATTATTTGGATCCGGAAATTTTTCATACTGCGCCCATCTTTTTTCTGAGTACCGATCTTCCTGAAAATGATTATTTGTCTAAAACAATTTCCCACAAGCTTTACGATTCTAATCCCGAGACAAAAATTGCTGCTTCTATTTTATTAGGTGACGGCGGCGCGAAATTGTTAGAGATCATAGGCTGGCAGCCAGATATATATCATATGAATGAATCTCATGGCCTTCCGTTGGCTTTTAATCTTTATAAAAAATATAGGAGTGCCGAAGAAGTTAGAAACCATTTGCGATTCACCAATCATACACCGGAACCGGGAGGAAATGAAAAAAACGATCTTTTGCTGTTACAAAAATTTGGATATTTTAACGATATTCCATTGAATGATGTTAAAAAGATTGCAATCATAGAAAATAATCTGCTTGATCACACCGGCACTGCTATCCAAATGTCCGGAAGGGTAAATTCCGTATCAAAATTGCATTTACAGACGCTGAAGGCTATGTGGAAAGAAGTTGGGGATAACAAATTAATATCTATTACTAATGCACAGAATTTTGCATATTGGTCAGATGCGGAAATGTATAAGGCTTTGGAAGAAAACAATGATACAGCTTTGACCCAAAGAAAGAAAATCTGTAAACGGATTTTATTTGAAGAAGTAGCGGATCAGAATGGAGAAATTTTGGATGAAAATATTTTAACTATCGTTTTTGCAAAAAGGTTTGGCGGTTATAAAAGGCCGGAATTATTACTGAATAACATGGATCGTTTTCACCAACTGGTTACCAATTCCCAATATCCTTTGCAAATAATCTGGGCAGGAAAGCCCCATCCAATGGATTATCCGGCCACTGCCTTATTTGACAGGATTGTGCATGTCTGTAAGAGTTATCCCAACTGCTCAATTGTAACCGGGTATGAAATGAAATTATCCAAATTGCTAAAGCAGGGAGCCGATATCTGGCTCAATGTTCCAAGGGTTACCCATGAGGCTTGCGGCACAAGTGGAATGACGGCGGCTATGAATGGCGCAGTGAATGTTTCTATTCCTGACGGATGGTTTCCGGAGTTTGCAAAAGATACAATAAACAGTTTTGTTATCCCTGCGGCATCGACGGATCTGCCGGTTCACCAACAGGATGAAGCGGATGCCAATAGTATGTATGATCTTTTAGAAAATAAAATAATTCCATTGTATTATAATGAGTCGGTGAAATGGCTTGCAATAATAAAAAATGCAATGAAAGATATTATTCCCGAATATGACAGCAACCGGATGGCTAAGGAATATTATGAAAGATTGTATGCGGAAGTGTAAGAACTTATTTTTTGTCCGTACCAAAAGATTTATAATCGCGACTGAGAATTCCTTTTCCTCTTAATGGCCTTGTCAATTTCAACTGCAAAAAACACCAATGAAGAGGCAACGGCCACTAAAATAAATTCATTCAGGCTTAATGATTGTGTTTTAAAAATTACCTGTAAAAACGGGAAATAGGTGATCATAACCTGAAGAAAAAAAGTGAGCGCAACCGCAGTAAAAAGGGTTCTATTTGAAAATATTCCTATACTGAATAATGACCTTTTTTCGGAACGGATGGCCATTACATGCCCCATCTGGCTGAGGCATACCACATTAAAAACAATGGTTTGCCAGTGAAGATTATTTTTTATAGCCCAGGCCTGCAGTAATAATGAAACAAAAGCCATTAACATCCCTACCCAAATTATGTGAATTCCCATGCCGTTGGCAAAAATGCTTTGCTGCGGCGGCCTTGGCGGGCGTTGCATAATTTCTTTTTCTGCATTTTCAAAAGACAATGCAATGGCAGGCAATCCATCAGATACTAAATTGATCCATAAAATATGAATGGGTAACAACGCTACCGGTAAACCAATCACCGGCCCGAGTAATAAAATCAAAAGCTCACCTGAATTGGTGGTCATCAGGTATTTGATAAACTTTAGAATGTTATCATAAATTCTTCTGCCTTCCTTTACCGCTATCACAATGGTAGAAAAATTATCATCAAGAATTATCATGTCAGCAGCTTCTTTCGCTACGTCGGTTCCCGTGATGCCCATAGCGATTCCTATGTTGGCTTTTTTTAAAGAGGGGGCATCGTTGACCCCATCCCCGGTCATTGCTACAAAATGCCCTTTCTGCTGAAGTATGTTTACAATCTGCATTTTTTGTTCAGGGGAAACCCTGGCATAGACTTTTATCTTTTCCACCTTTGCTGAAAACGCTTCATTATCCATCGCAGCCAATTGCCGCCCGGTTATCACAAGATCTTTCTCACCGCTGACAATTCCTGTTCGCTGAGCAATGGCCTTTGCCGTTAACGGATGATCGCCGGTTATCATTACGGGAACAATACCTGCGGTTTTGCATTCGGCCACTGCATCCAAAACATTTTCACGTGGCGAATCTATCATTCCGGTAAATCCTAAAAAATGCAGTTCATTTTCATAAGTATCTGTACCGGGTTTTTCAGGCAATGAATCCCAGTACCTGTATGCAAAGCCCAGTATCCTTAGCCCCTGTGAAGCTACTTCATCCACCTGGTCCTGTAATTTATTTACATCAATATCCACACAGCGGTTCAACAACACATCGGGCGCCCCTTTGGTAAAAGAAATAATTCTATCCTGGTATTGGTGAAATGTGGTCATGAGCTTTCTGTCGGAATCAAATTCAATTTCACCGAGCCTTGGGCTATGATCCTGATGTACTTTTAATTCTTTCGCCAATTCCATCAAAGCAATCTCAGTACTATCCCCTGTAAAATCTTTATTACCATCTTCAATTACATCATTATTTAAAGCCAAAGCATGCAGAAATAAATTTAGCTGCCTGGAAAGCTGCATGGATTTGAGCGCATTTCTTTCATACCATGTATCTTTTAAAAATACTTTTTCCACATACATTTTGTTTTTGGTAAGTGTGCCGGTTTTGTCGGTGCAGATATAAGTTACCGAGCCTAAGGTTTCTACTGCCGGAAGTTTCCGGATCAGTGTATTCAAACGGATCATTCTTTTGGCTGCCAATGCAAGAGAGATGGTTATGACCGCAGGCAGCGCTTCCGGAATGGCGGCTACTGCAAGGGAAATGCCGGTGAGCGCCATTCTTACCAGGTCTTCTCCCCGCAACCAGCCCGCGACAAAAAATAAAATGCATATAGCCAATACCAGTGCAGACAAGTATTTTCCAAAAGAATTCATGCGTTGCTGTAAAGGCGTTGATGTTTCCTCCTGCTGCAGCATTTCGGCGATACGGCCTAATTCAGTTTGCATACCTGTAGCCACCACCAAACCTTTGCCCCGCCCGCCGGATACAAAAGTGCCTTTGAATACCATATTCTTCTTATCTCCTACAGACAATTCTTCTGCATCTAAAGGATGAGTGATCTTATGAACGGGATGGGATTCACCGGTGAGCGCAGCTTCTTCTGTTGTCAGATGAATGGATTCCATGAGGCGGAGATCAGCAGGAACTGCATTTCCGGTTTCCAGCAATACCACATCCCCTGGTACCAGTTGGGTTGCAGGCAAAGTAATCATTTGTTGGTTCCGAAGCGTTTTTGCCTGTGTTACGGACATCTTTTTTAATGCCTGCATGGCTTTGTCTGCGCGGTATTCCTGGTAAAAACCAAGGATCGCATTTAATAAAACGATCACTATTATTACCACCGTGTCAGTAAAATCACCGAGAAAACCGGAAAGAATAGCAGCAACCAGCAGAATAAGGATCATGACGTCCTTAAACTGCGACAACAGCATTTTTACAATACTCTTTTTTTTACCTTCCTGCAATTCATTGAAGCCGGTCTTTTTTAATTTTCCATCAGCTTCATCAGCGCTCAGCCCTTCATACCGGGATTCTAATTTCGTTAAAGCATCCGATATGCTAAGCTGGTGCCACTGCATGATAAGATCATTGTAAGCTTACAAAATATTATTTGTTATGCGCAATAAACAAAGGTATATTCAGTTCTTTCATTAATATATCCGCCATGCTTATTTTAAACCATCTTGATAATTCGCTTCTCTGGTAAGCACCCAATACTACCAGTTCATCTCCGGAATGGTTTCTCATATAATGGCTGATTTCCATTTCGGCATCGCCTTTTGCCACCGTGAAAGTTGCCTTGGGAAAATGCCGTTTTATGAATTCCCTCATTAATTTATTGTCCGGCAAATGAAGATTTTGCTTTTTTTGTTCTTTTACTGTAAATACTTCCACAGGCAAATTCTGCGGATTTCCTAAAACATAGCTGAACATTTTTATCGCATGCAAGGCAGGAGGCGCACCATCATAAAGCAAAATTATCTTGTTAATCGGTTTAAATGAAGACGGAACCACCAAAACAGGACATTGTATGTCGCCCAACAGATCCCTGATAAACCTGGTAGGTATGGCTTCTTTGTATTTGGTGAATGTTTCAGATTCATTGACAATTATAAGGTCAGCAAACATGCTTTCCCGTTTTAGTTCCTGGATCGCAATGTTTTTATTTTTATGTATAGAAAACCGGATACCTTCTTTTTCGCAAGCGCTCTGAAATTCCCAGGCAGCTTTTTCTCTTTTTTCTTCGTCCACTGCATCTAATTTTTTAAGTATTTTTTCAGAATCCTGGTAGGTAGTCATCACTTCATACACGCTGTAACTGTGATAAATAAATTCATTAAGGAAAACCCCTACGAGGTGCGCGTCGGTTAATTTCGTAAGTTGAATGGCATATTCCATTGTGCCTTTGGACATTTTGTAACCATCAAATACAGCTAAAAACTTTTTCATAATAAAAAATTTAACGTAACAAATTCGGTTTTCCTTTTCAGCCTCAAATTGAAAAATATTTGTGGCCTGTTTTGAAAAGAAAATAAACAAAGGTATCCGTTAGAAGTAAAATGATAAATGACCCTTATCATTAAACAGGCTGATTTATAATTTGTCCAATTTTTTATCTCTTTCAAAATTAATTCATTAATTCCCTTGACCAATCTCATTGTTTTAATTGATTGCCGTTACCGGTTTCAAGGCAGGGCTGATCTATTTTTGCCGGGTACAAAACAATATTTTCTAACCATAAAACAAATAAATTATGAACACACGATCATTGGCTAAAAGAGTTGAAAAAATGCCATCATTTTTTGAAGATTTTTTTAATAAACCCCTGCTTGATCTGTTTGATGGAGGCTTATCCTATAGAATGATGAATGTGCCGGCCGTAAACATTACCGAAAGAAAAGATGATTACCTGGTTTCAATGGCTGCGCCAGGATTAAAAAAGGAAGATTTTAAAATTGATGTGGAAGGTAACCTGCTAACTATCAGCAGCGAAAAAGAAGAAGAGAAGGAAGAAAAAGAAGAAAGGTATACCCGCCAGGAATACAGCTATTCTTCTTTTGAACGCAGCTTTACCCTCCCCGATGAGATAAACAAAGACAAAATTGATGCGCACTACAAAGACGGAGTTTTGGAACTTGTTTTACCTAAAAAAGAGGAAGCAAAAAAAATGGCTGTAAGCAAACAAATTGCAGTGAAATAGGTGTAAGGGTTTGGTGGTATGGAATACCCCGCATCATTGATGGCGGGGTATTTTAATAAACCCGGCGCTTGATGCTGAGTTGTTTTATACGGACTATTATTCAGAAAATACGATGTTAATTTTTAATGGCTGAATAAAATATAAATAGCCATACTGATTACTATCAGTGATAATTACTGATGTAAATCCTTACCCGTTTTTTTCTCATTGATAACTTTATAGAAAATAAAAAGCCTTGAACAATAAGATAACCATGATGCAGGATGATTGGGGAAAAAATATAGAACAATTTCAGACTGAAATTGAGAGATGGAAGCAATTGCTGAATGCCGGCATGGAAGAAAATGTTTTGCTGAAAAACAGGATTTCGGATATTCTTAAAAACAATTATGACCAAAGCTCCCTGGAAGAAATAGAAGAATTTCAAAACCAGTTTATCAGGGAAGACGAATTGATTTATACCTTGAAAACTGAGGTCAATGCTTCAGACAATTTACTGTATAACAAAATATCCGAAAAAGGAAAAATAGGAAAACCATTGTATAAGAAGATGAATGCCCTAAGGAAAGATATTAATAATTTTAAAACAGGGTTCCTTATTTTAAAACTTGCATTTAATGATTTTCAGCATAAAATATCCGGCAGGAGTGAAAATTATAAACTTTAAAAGAATATGGGCCCCGATTTTAGCCAGTTTAAGCTGTATGGGAGTTTTTGCCCAGCTTACTCCGGGGGTATTGCAATCCTATCTTTCAGAAAATTTAAAAGATAAAAAATCCGGAATCATTTATACAGAAAATGTGCAAGAGTTTTATGCACTCAACCATTATCAAACGGCGTGGATACAACAAAAAGATACTACCAGCCTTGTTAGACTGCTGAATCATTTGTCATCCGCTGCAAATTGGGGACTTCGTGAACAGGATTATCAATACCATTTCATTGCAGTGTATAAAAACGGTACTTCTGTTTCTGGAAGCCAGGAAGATTCTTTAAAAGCCGATGTCCTTTTTACAGATGCCGCCATTCATTTTTTTAGAGATGTTGCTTATGGCAATGCTGTACCGGCCTTGAACTATTCAGGGATAAAATATATTCCTGGTTGTGTGAATGTTGCCACAATATTATGGGATTTTGTTTCTGAAAACCGGGCCAGCCTATTGGCTTCTTTGGATGCTACAAAAATTCCCGAGATCAAAATAATAGAAAACAAAATCAATTGGATACTGGAAGTGATGAACCAAAATGATTTTGAAGAAATCCATATCCACTCAAAAAAAATTCGGACTGAAAATAAGTCCCTGTGGCATAAACTTCACCAGTTGGGTATCCTTGATTCAACTAATATTGATTTTTCAGAAAGTGGGATGAAACAAAAAATAAAAGAAGCTCAACGCCTATTTAATCTTTCAGAAAACGATGAATTGAACCAGGAACTTATAAGGGAATTGAATGTGCCTTTGAAAGTAAGATTGCAACAACTGAATTTTTCGATTAATTATTATCGATGGCTTTCCTGCTTTGCACAAAATCAGGCAGTGATCGTTGTAAATATTCCGGCGGCTTATTTAAAAGTGTACCAGGGAAACCAGGCTATTTTAGAAATGAGAATGGTAGTGGGTAAATCTTCAACACCCACTTTTACTTTGACTAGCGTAGTGAACGAAGTAATTCTGTATCCCTATTGGCATGTGCCGCTAAGCATTGCTACAAAAGAATTGTTGCCGGCCATTAAGCGCAATCCCGGCTACCTGGATGCCAACAATTACCAGGTTTTGAACAAAGAAGGGAAAATAGTAAATCCGTACTCAATAAACTGGCATGCCCTTAGCCGGAATTATTTTCCTTACATCATCCGGCAGAGCACAGGTTGCGACAATTCTTTGGGATTGCTGAAACTTAATTTCTATAACCCTTTTGGCGCTTACCTGCATGATACACCCGCCAAAGATCTGTTTAAGCAACGCAGGCGGTTTTACAGTCATGGTTGTATGCGCATGGAAAAGCCTATGGAACTGGGACATCTCATTTTAAAAAATAACCAGGTTGCGATAGATACGCTTACTGAAAAAGGGTGTCTTAAAAATCAATCGCCTGTTACAGTTGCAGCGGATGTGAAAATGCCGGTGATTGTGTGGTACAACCCTGCAGGAGTAGATTCAAGCGGCCGGATTTTATTTTTTGAGGATGTATATAAAAAATTTAATTGGGTCAAATAATAATGTGCTAAACCGATTCATTCATTTTAAAAATTAATCATATGGAAAGTAACAGAATATGCCAGAGTTGCTCAATGCCACTAACAAGTCCTGAAATATTAGGAACAGAAAAAGATGGTTCCCCCAAAAAACTGTATTGCAAATATTGTTACCGGAATGGGCAGTTCACCAGGCCGCAAATTACCCTGGAAGAAATGAAAGTACTGGTAACAAACAAAATGGAAGAAATGAAAATGGATGCGGGTACTATAAATATGGTTGTATCTTGCCTGCCGAATTTGAAAAGATGGAGAAAGGTGGAAATGGCACAATTATAATTTTTAGCCATCATGTCTAAAACAAGCGCGGGCATAGTATTTTATCGTTTTGAAAAAAATAAATTGCAGGTATTATTGTTGCATCCGGGCGGACCATTTTGGCAAAAAAAAGACATTGGCGCCTGGTCTATTCCAAAAGGAGAGTTGGAACCCGGCGAAGAACTTTTGAAAGCAGCCATCAGGGAAACGGAAGAAGAAACCGGCATAAAAGCCGGGGGCGATTTTATTGAATTGAAGGCTTTAAAACAAAAGAGCGGCAAGATAGTTTATGCGTGGGCTTTACAATGCGATCTGGATCCCTCAGCGATCAGGAGCAATACATTTGAAATAGAATGGCCGCCAAAATCAGGTATAAAAAAATCATTCCCGGAAATTGATAAGGCAGCGTGGTGGGAGGTTGATGAAGCAAAGAATAAAATAATTCCCGGCCAGGTAGCATTTATTACCCAATTGGAAGGCAGATTAGCAGGCAAATAAATAATTGAAATTTTGATTTAATTAAGCAAGGACTCAAGTTTTCTCAGGTTAAGAATTACAATACTCCCATCGTCTTCAATGTCAATAAGTTTTTCGTTTCTAAAATCACTCAGCGTTCGTATAAGTGATTCTTTGGCGGTTCCTGCAATATTGGCAAGGCTTCCCCTGCCAATCACCATCGAATTAGCGCTTTCCATGGTATCGTGGTATTTTTTATGTAACATTACTAATGCGTCAGCCACTTTTTTTCGCAAAGAATTGTAAGCAATATTTACCAATTGATTTTCCCTTTCAGAAATATTTTTTGCAAGCATCCTGATCAGTTTTTGAGCTACTTCTCTATTCGTATTAATCAATTTATCAAAATCTTCCCGTGGAATAACGGCCAACTCTGTTTCTTCCAGCGCTGCAGCATAATCTTTGTAGGGAGTGCCTTCCAGCAGCGCAATATAGCCCAGGAAATCGCCTGCAGATAAAAGCTCTGTAACCAGTTCTTTTCCATTGTCATTGCTCTTGTAGGTTTTTACTTTTCCTTTTAAAATATAATAGAGCCGGTTAGGATGGTTCCCTTCTGAATAAATAATCTGTTTCTTTTTGTACTTATTTATATTCCTATCTTCTGTTAAAAGTTTCAAATGATCCCTTCCGATAGAAGTATCTATTAAATATTGAAGTCCTTCCATTCCAGGCGATAATTCCTGCTTAAGGAGGTCAATTTTTTTTAGCCGGCTGTCAACGGCATTCAATAATTCCGTACCACTAAATGGTTTGGTAATATAATCGTCAGCGCCGAGTTCCATCCCTTTTCGAAAATCACTGCGCTCGGTTTTGGCGGTCAGGAAAATGAAAGGGGTATTTTTTATGGTTTCGTTTTTAAGAACCGCATGAAGTACGCCGTAACCATCCAGCACGGGCATCATAATGTCACAAATGATCAGATCAGGCAAAAACTCGAGAGCCTTTTCAACGCCGATTTTACCATTCTCAGCTACAATGACCTTATAATTCGACAATTCCAGTATTTCTGCTGTATTTTCCCGAACATCTTCATTGTCTTCTATCAGAAGTATTTTTTTCATATTGAATTTTTTTTGGTGTTAAATGTTAGGGTAAATTCTGATCCTTTTTCAAGCTGACTGGCGCACTCAATTGTCCCATTCATCATTTCCGCATATTTTGAAATGATATGCAAACCAAGGCCTGTGCCTTGTATATTGGCCGCATTGGCGCCGCGAAAAAAACGCTCCATCAAATGCTGCTGATCTTCTTTCGAGATGCCTATTCCGTCGTCTTTTACAGACAAGATGATGTGTTCATTTTGATTTATGGTTTTAATTTGGATTGAAGAGGAATCAAAAGAGAATTTACTTGCGTTGGAAATCAAATTCATGAGAATATGCTTTACCAATGACCTGTCTAAAAGAACATTAGGATCTCCTTCATGGCTGTAACTGATTTGCTGTTCCTTTTTTAAATTATTTTTAATTTCGTCGAGTGTTGATTCAATCATTTCCTGCAAATTGAATTCAGTAAATTTTACCTGCAATTTTCCTTCTTCAATTTTACCAATATTTAAAAATTCATTTAAAGTATCCGTGAGCATATTCACTGAGGAAACAATACGCTTCAGGTGTTTTTCCCGTTTGGGCTGATCTTCAGCCGAGGTATATTTTTCTATTAAATATGCGGATGAAAGTACCGTGCTAAGTGGAGTACGGAATTCATGCGATGCCATAGATACAAAGCGTGATTTTAGTTCACCCAGGTTCCTTTCTATTTTAAGCGCTTCACGCAAGTCTTCTTCTGCTTTTTTTAATTTAGATATATTTTTAATAATTACGCCAATATTATTTACTGAACCATCTTCTTCTATTAGGGGAAAAGCATCCATGATGTAGGTGCGGTTTTTAATAGGATAGGGGAGTTCAAAATCTGAAATATACATTCTTTCACTGAACACATTTCCAAGGATTTTAAAAAGCATCTTACGAAGATGCATAGGAAACAAGGGGTATATTTCTTTGCCTATTAATTCATTAATATTGGCTTGAAGCCGCTGATGCAGATGGCCTCCCGTATAAACAAAATGGAAGTTTTTATCAATGATACTGATTGCCCCGTCAGGAAAATTATGGAGCAGTTGCAAAAATAATTGCTGTACTTTTTTTAGTTCTTTTTCGGCCTTTATGCGTTCGGAAATATCCATGGCAACCCCCATAAAACCTGTAATTTTCCCCCGGATAGTCTTGATAGTAGTGATGATCAGAGACACGGGAAATATAACGCCGTTCTTAGCGATATAACTATATTGTTCTTCTTCATGAATATTGCGCCTCGCTTTTTCTACCAAAACGTCAAAGGGATTACTGATTTTGATACCAAACCTTTTTAGCAATTCATTCCTTTTTCTTTCAATGTCGCTTTTGGTGTGAAAGATAGTCGGAGTTTCTCTGTTAAGTATCTCTTTCTGCTGGTATCCAAGCTTTGCTTCTGCCTCCGGATTAAAAAGCCTGATTATGCCTCTTTCATCTGTGGCGATGATCATTACGCCAGCCGTATCCAAGAGTGTTTTTTGAAAAGACAATACGTTTTCAAGCCTTGCATTTGATTCTTCCAGCAGTTCCTTGGCCGCTTTCAGATCGATTGTGCGGTACGCAATCGTAGTTTCCATATCCTTGGTGAGCTTCTCAATTTCAGCAAGTGCTTTTTTTCTTATAGAAATATTGTGAACAAAAGCAACTACATAATTGATTCCATTGCTTGTATAATGACCGAGGCTGATTTCAATGGGAAATTCTGTCCCATCCTTTCTTAGAGCCAATAGTTCCATCCCCGGCCCCATCGGGCGGTTGTGCGGGTTTTGAAGGTATCTCTTTCTGTGATGAATGTGCTTGTCATAAAATCTTTCAGGGATCAATATCTCAATCTTTTTTCCAATCAATTCGTTTTCATGGTACCCAAATTCTTTTAAAGCAAAAGGGTTTACCGCTATAATGAGGCCGGCATTGTCAGTAGCTATAATACCCATTGTCGCATGCTCAAAAAAAGCTTCAAAATGATTGGAGCTTTCATTTTTATTTGAGATGCCGTGTAACATTTTTTTAAAATTATCAGTTTAAAAAAATATGAGAGGATTATGTTTAATGAAGTTTTTTAATGATGATTTTACTCTTTTGATATCACTAATTTTACGAGGAAAACCATAATGTAAAGCTAATAATAAAGTTCTAATATTATTTCTGATTACCCTGCCCGCCACGGTGTTGAAACCAAATAAGAAAAAGATTTTGATGCAGGCATGGCTTTTACAACCATTGGTGCTTACTTATTCATATGCGCCTTTATTTCTTTTCAGTAAACTCACAAATAATGCAGATTTTTGATTTGATTTAAAATCATTATTTTAAGCCTATCCTTTGCAGTGGTTTTATCCAATTCTCATGGAAAATATTTGATTACAGTTTTTCTACATTTTTAGAAATTCCAATATCTTGTAAATGAGTACTGCAGGCCAAAAGAGTGCTTTTATAAAACCCAGAACTCCCATCCAGAAAGTAGTAGCGTGCGAAATGAAATAAGCAGCCGCCCCGATAAAAGCAAGTCCGTAAATACCGCCAGATGCTCCTCCTACATTCCGGCTTCTTCTTTTGGAACAATCTTCGGATCTATTTTTATTAAGGTCCATTTTTCTATTTTACAAATTAAGATGATTAAATGAGCATTTATATGGTTTTCATACTTTAAACGATAGAAGCGTTAGTTACCCGATTTGTTTTTTTCCAGTTGATGTTCAATAGTACAGAACCAAAGGCAATACAGGTAACTATGATCATGATCAACCAACCCAAAAAAGGCGTAAGGAAGGCCAGTTTCAGAAGAGCAAATAATCCAAGGGCAACCAATATCAATCGCCTGTAATTCCAATGATAATTAAAATGACTATTGAGCCAGTTGGCATACACCACTGAACTTATTATGGTGGCAAGAATCATTAAAACAATGTAATTGAAAATCAACAGTAACCCTACCGGGATCCCAATAATAGTTATCAATGCGATAATTGCAGCGATAGGAATCCCGATAAAAAACAGGATACCATACCCCAATGATTTTAATGTAGTAGTAAAAACAGTATCTCCTGCTTTTTGCATAGTCACGCTGAATAAATATTGAATAATGGAAATCATTAGCAAGGCCATACCTATATACCATAATAAGCTTAACAGGGAAACGCCTCCCAAAAAATACCATCGGCTTATGGCAATTTTAAGAGTGTTGTCATTAATGGCTTTGCCATTTTTAACTGATTGGCCAAAGTCCACATTTTTTCCCTGAACCCAATAGTGAACGCCATTATCAAATGAAGCACTGCTCCCAATGACTATATTACCGGTGGCCGCCAATATAGTTTGGCCTTGTACATTTCCATTTATATAAATTTTGTCTCCACGGCAATCAAGGCCTTTTGAAATATTTCCATTCAAAAATAAGCTGCCAACTGCTCCGCGAAATTCGCCATTGATATTTCCATCGACAGTAATCTTTCCGCCGGCTGCAAGCAGGCTACCGATAGTTACTCCTTTTTCAATAATCACTGTTCCGGCTGCTACCACCACTTCGCCATTTACATCTTTTGTAAAACGAATATTTCCGCCTGCACATCGTATATCCTTCAGGGCAAAACCATTAAAGGTTACTTCTCCTCCTGCGAGAAGTATATCGTTACTGACGGTATCATTAATAATAATGGTGCCCCCGCCGATAATTAAATCTCCGTGGATGGGCGCATTGATGGTAATAGTTCCACCGGCGATGTAGACATTTTCATTGATGGGCGTATTAATAATAACGTTATTGCCATTAACAATATGAAAGGCCGATGCCGAACAGGAAATCATGATCAGCAAAGCAATTAAGTAATACTTTTTCATTTGATTGAATTGAAAAAATTTCAATAAACAATTTTATCTTTCCGTTCTATAGTTTACTAATTCTTGCATTGATTATTGGATTAGTTTTCTGAAGGAATTCATAGTTTCCAAATCAAAACCATTGTAAATTCTTTATAACGGGTGAAGCCCTTTCTCATTTTCCCTGTTTATTTTGCACAAAACTATTGTGGCTGGTTTTTCAACCCAATGATCTTAAATTGGAAATATAATGACCATAATCATAAAACTATGTAGTAAAAATATTTCATTAGGAAGGATTTATACCTAAAAAGAAAAAAGCAAATCAGGATCATCAAATTTGATAATCACTGTCATTATTTTTAAAATACTCCTTCTTTACTTTTGTACTGGTTTTTCATAGGATATTGGATTATATAACAGAGCTGGATTTCTATCCGGCTCTCTATTTTTAATAATAAGAAAATAAGCGGTGAAATGGAATTAAAGAAGCAGTCGCGGCTAAAAAGATGATCCCTATTTTATTCCACCAAAGCAAGAATTTCGCCGGACACTTATCATAATCAATGAACACCCTGAGCATTATCATCGACCTTTGTGAGTTTTTGAAATATTTTGCATCCTTTAACTGATAAAATAAATTTTTATGAATAACAGAGATAAAATACTGATTTCACTAACAACAGGAATTGCAATTGGAGGTATCCTGGGAATTTTATTGGCAGGAGAAAAAAGCGATACATGTAAATCAAAGGATCGCAGTAAAATAATAAAAGGCGTCTTAGAAGGCCTTCACAAAAAAAGCCCGAAACCGGGAAGCCTGAAAGAAGAAATAGAAGAATCTGTGAAAGAGGCTTTTTCGGAAAACCCGGAAGAATATGCCTGAAATTTTGGCTTTAACCATCTCAAGCTTAAACATAGTACTATTAAGCCCAATGCTCCAGAGTAAATAAATATTACCACTAGCGTTTTGATGTTATAATATAAAGTTCTTTGAAAGTATTGTCAATATTGA
>JBIQMJ010000041.1:0-18931 GCA_044463445.1 Segetibacter koreensis | reverse complement strand
CACGATACCATTCCTGTAATCTTTGTCACGCTGTTCTTCACTGTTTTCAAATTTCAAGTTGGCATTTGTCAATTCTGATTTTTCCAGGGTTAAGCGGTCTATTTTAAGATTCAATGTCTGTGCTTCTTCTTCTTTCTTTCGCAACATAGTCTCATATTGTTCAATGTTTTCCAATAAACTTTCATTTTTGGTTTCAATTTGAACCAGCTTTTTTCCAATAGAATCCAGTTCCTGATTTTTTTGAATCAGTTCTTTTTGCATTGATTTAGATTCTTCAAAAGCATCATAGCTCAGGAGGCGTAAGGCACGCCACGAAAACAATCTTTGCCAAAATGTGAGTTCCTTGATTTTTGAAAAGAATAAATTTAATTTTTCCATAAAACAGGTGCAAATGACTTTTTATAAATTTAGCTATTATTATTTTTTACAATGAAATTGCTTTTTAGTTCCCCGGCAATAAGTAATATTCCTATTTAAAATTTCGTGTTATTACGATACAAAACCGTATTTCTTTACATAATAAAAATCAGCAATTATCCGATACAAAATAGTTTGTTCAGAATATATCTTTGTTATTGAAATTGATTCACATTTAAAATTAAATTTTCATAATCCTAAAAGACCAAAAATCTGATTTCTGTTCTTTTTAATCCAGTGCCTGATGATGAATCGAGTAGAGAATACTAACCATTACAATTCTAAAAAATTTAAACCTGAAAAACCTAAAACCCCAGGATTAAATTATTAAAAAAATTTCCGGTTTTTACCGGAATTTTTTTTTACCGGAATAGTTCATTCCGGAATCATTTGTAAGCAAACTGGGCGTGGAATATGAATTTGCCTGCCTGTATTAACCAGTAAACCTGTGCGTTTATTTCTTTTAAAAATCACAATATTTTTAGAATCCTGATTAGCGGCTAATAAATAATTGCCCGTTGGATCGATCATAAAATCACGTGGATGCAATCCCATCGTTGGCTGGGTCCCTTTCAATGTTAATTTACCGGAATCAGGATCTATAGAAAAAATCACAATTTGATTTAAGTCTCCCCTGTCAGATGCATACAGAAATTTTCCATCCGGTGAAATTTTGATCTCAGCTCCATCAATCTTACCCGAAAACCCTTCCGGTGCAGTGGAGATATCCTGTATTTGTTTTAATGTACCATTATTATAATCATAGGCTGTAACGCTGCCTCCCATTTCGTGCAGGAGATATACCATCTTTTTATTCCTGGAAAAAACAATATGCCTTGGGCCGGTGCCTTTGGACGAAGCCGCAAAAGAAGGCGAAGCCTGAAGCAAAGGTTGTTGGAGGGAATGATCAAATGGATAAACGATCAATTTATCCAAACCTAAATCGGGGGTGAGTAAAAATTTTTCATCAGGAGAAAAAACGGTTTCATGTACGTGAGGTGTTGCCGTTTCTCCGGGCTTCTTATAAACCGAATCATTGATCAGTTGCGAATAAGGACTTACTGAACCGTCTTTGTTGATGGGAAAAATAGCAGCCGTACCACTTGAGTAATTGGCTACAGCGAGCCATTTATTATCGCTGGTGGTTTCGAGGTAGCAAGGATCATCGCCGCCTGAAGCAGTGGTGTTTATAAATTGCAATGAAGGATTTTTTTTATTAAAAGAATACGCCGTAACTCTGCCCGGGTTGGCGCCATTTGTTTCATTTACGGCGTACACATATTTCTGATCTTGTGAAATGGTGAGATAAGAAGGATTGGTAACGCTGTCTGTATTCCAAAGCCATTTTGCTTCGCCTGTTTCAGAATTAAAATCATAAATATAAATGCCCTTACTGGTAGTATTGGTGTAGGTGCCGATAAAAAGATAATATTTTTGAGCGCTACAGGAAGAAAACAGGAATACCATCCATAAAGAGGTTAGGAGCAGCTTAAATGCATTTGATTTTTTATCCATTTTTGGTTTTTTTAGAATGAAAGCAATTTTGAGTTCATTTAATTTTTTCGAATTATTTCAAATTTTTCAAAAAAGATAGTGGGCTGTTTCGATACAGAGACTTTATCCACATGGGCTCTTTCCGGCCCGGTTTTGACCCACCTGATAAAGTCTTTTACTGCTTGTTCATTCCCCGAAATAATGGCTTCTACTTTTTCGTCCCGGCGGTTTTTAATCCAACCGGTAATATCTAATTCCTGAGCCATTTTTCTTGCTGAATCCCTGAAAAAAACGCC
The DNA here is from genome assembly GCA_044463445.1 of Segetibacter koreensis. Taxonomy (GTDB): domain Bacteria; phylum Bacteroidota; class Bacteroidia; order Chitinophagales; family Chitinophagaceae; genus Ginsengibacter; species Ginsengibacter koreensis_A. Next base: position 16,724 of record JBIQMJ010000041.1, on the reverse strand, counting down.
CTGCACTTTCCCACTGATTAATAAATGAACCGTTTCCATCTTTCAAAGATAGGAATAGAAATTTTTTGATATGCCTACAGAAAACTCAATTATTTATTCTTTCACTGGAAAAGAATTTTCATTATACTCCTGCTACCCGGCGTTTGTATTCTGCCAATGCTTCATCCAAACGTTCTTTTGAATTGACGGCACCTGGCGCGTTGTGGGAAGGATGGATAAATAATTTGACACCTCTGTCGGCAAGAATTTCGGCAACTGTGGTGACCGTCATCCAGACACAGGTTATAAAAGCCATCGTAGAAACGGGGCCTATTTTATCTACATGATTTTTTAATTTTACTGAGGCATCTTCAATCGGCGCGCAGGTATCAACCACTATATCAGCGATTTCAAAAATATTTTTTCCTGAAGAATGGCGTGTTTTTTTCCCTTTGGCTTCTGTAGCTGATCCAAATACCACTACTTTCATTCCTTTCCTTTTTGCTTCGAGCGCCACATCAATATTGACGTTATTAATTCCTGAATGGGAAAAAAGCCACATCGTATCACGCGGATCAAAATCATATCCTTTCATTATTTCCACGCCATATCCTTCTACTCTTTCTAAAAAAATAAACTGGTGAACGCCCATCTGCCCGGTAATATTGGTAAAAAAAGTAAGTGGCAATTCAACTATTGGATGAAAGCCGACGAACCCTCCAATTCTCGGATACATTTCTTCGATGGGCAAGGTCGCATGCCCACATCCAAACGTATGCACCCATCGTCCGCACTCAATAGAATCAGCCATCAGTTGAGCGGCCTTCATCATATTGTCCATTTGGGTTTCTTCTATTTTTGACATAATCTCTCTCGTGTTGGTAAGCCATTCTTTTGCTAACATATTTTTTGATTTAATTTTTTTGATTCTGATTTAATTTTTTTAAAACTGCAATGCACAAGGCCATCATTATAAAAAATTCAATAAAGCCTACTGTAGTCAAATGCCTTACACCATAAGTCTGCACAATGAATCCCATGCCGTAATTGATAATCATGTTTCCTAAAAGCGCAATGACAAAAACAATGCTAAAAGCTGTTCCTGATAATTCTTTAAAACGATCGCCCACGAAACCAAGCATAATAGGAAAACCTGCTGCCAGCCCGGCTCCTGTTAAAATCAACCCGATAATAGCCGGATAAAATGATTTTCCAAAAGATAAAAAAAGTAATCCTGATAAAAGAAGCGGGAAGGTAATTGTCCATATTTTTTTGGCAGAAATATTTCTCAACACACTTCCCAGTAATAAGCGCATTACCGTCATTCCCACCACTGATAATGAGAGCGCATATAAAGCTTTTGAAGGCAAAATATGAAGGTAGTCAGAAAGATAAGTGGTCGTCCAGTTATTAATGATTCCTTCGAAAGCGCTTTGAAAAAAGAGAAAAAAAGCAATTAACAAGAGCACATTATCTTTAAGCAATGAAATACTCTTTTTGACGGGTAAGCCTCCCGCATGTTTCGGAGGTGGAAATTTTATCAAAAGATAAAATATTCCTACAATAAGCGTAGTGATACCGATTATAGAAATTACAATTTCGTATCTGAAACTATTTTCAAGAAAGCCAAGAATGAACGGCATCCCTAAAGCGCCAATTGCGAAAAATACTCCCAGTAAACTCAGGTTAGCGCCTTTTTCTTTTTCACTGATGTCTGATACAAGCGCGCTGGTAGCGCCATTGATAGCGCCGCCTCCAAGGCCGAATAAAAAAACGCATATTTTTAAAATAGAATGCGAAGGAGCATAGGCAATTCCTTCGAAGCCAATGAACATGCTCAAACAAGTCAATGCCAGCAAAAGCCTGTAGCCATACCTGTCGCAAAAAGGCCCAAAAAATAATGATCCAATCAAAATACCAAAAGGCAAAATTGAAAATAAGGTTCCTGCAGAAATATCATCTAACTGGAATTTCATTTTGAGTTGTGGCACCACAGATCCTAAAGTAGTGATGGCCATTCCAAAAAATAATATTCCAATGCAGGCCGCCCAAAAAACCAATCGCTTTTTATACATTTTGAATCGGATAAATTATTGAGAACTATTTTTTAAAGCTAAAAACCCCGCACCATATACGCCTGCATCGCTGCCCAGCGCTGAGGATTCTATATTAACTTGCGTCATGCTGATTGGTTGCGCCCATTTGGTGGCTTCCTTTTTAATGGCAGGAATTAATTTTGTTGCCGGCCCAAAAACGCCACCTCCCAAAATAATTTTTTCGGGATTAAACAGGCTCACAAGATTGGCTACTGCCATTCCCCAAAATTCAATTCCGGTTGCTATTATTTTTTTTGCCAGCGGATCATTTTTTTCATAAGCGCTAAACACATCATGAGAAGTAATTTGCGATGCTGATTTATTGGTCAATTCACCGGTATAATCTTTTGTTTCTTTTAAAAGTTTCCTGGTAATTTTTGCAATGCCTTCTCCCGAAGCGTAAGACTCGAAGCAGCCACAATGTAAATATTCATCATTGAAAGGCCTTGTCAAAGCCAGCCATCCAATAGCGCCAGCAATGTCATTGGACCCTCTCAGGATATTTCCATTGATCAAAATACCTGCACCAATTCCTGTTCCTACTGCCAGAAAAATAGCGTCTTTGCATCCCTTTGCATTTCCCTGCCAGGCTTCGCCCAAAATGTAGCAAGCCCTGTCGCTGTCAATTATTACAGGTATTTCTTTACTTACTTTTTTAACTTCTTCCAACAAGGGATAATCGTCCCAGCCTGCAATATTGGGCGCCCACACGGTTCCTGTTTTTAGCCTGTAAATACCAGGGACAGAAATCCCTATCGAATCGACTGGAACATTCCCTGAAGTTATAAATTTTGAAATTTGAGAAGTAATTATATTTCCTACTTCAGCGCTGCTTCTGCTTCTTAATACAATTAGCTCTTTGTCTAAAAGATTTCCCTTTTCATCAAAAACAGCAAAAGAACATTTGGTACCGCCAAGATCAATTCCTAATAAAGCCATAGTAAATTTTTATTGCCAGGAAATGTATTTGAATTTATATGCAGGATTACGCTTGTTTAAAAGGTACAATTTAAATAGAAAATGCATAAAAACGCAAATCTTTTTAGTGATTGAGACTTTTATTTTAAGTTGCTTTTGTTTGTTCTTTTCATTGCGGCCAGCAAAAAATGATTTTCAAAAGTTGTTCCTGGCATATCTCTTTTATTTAAATCTGTAAATTCGCTTATATTTCCTGAAAGGGTTGGAAAAATTATGAAACATCATGGATCTGCTTTTGCATTTCATGGATTTTGTTTGAAAAAGCATCAGGGAATAATTATCATTTAATTATAAAAAGATGGAAACAACATCGAACGGGATGTTTAAAAATGAACGGCAGGCTTTCATCGTCAAACAAATTAATCTGCATAATAAAGTTTTATCATCTGAATTAAGTGTTAAGCTACAGGTTTCGGAAGATACGGTAAGGCGTGATCTGGCTGAACTGGCAGAAGCTGGTGAAATTATAAAAGTGCATGGAGGGGCGCTTTCCAAATCATATCATTATCCTATTCAGCAAAATTCCGGGTATGCACAGGATGCAAAAAAAGAGATTGCAAAAAAAGCCATAAAGCTGATTCAGCCGGGCATGACCATACTAACCGAAGCAGGTACCACAATGTTAGAAATGGTAAGAATGATTCCCGACAAAACGGAAGCAACTTTTTTTACAGTCAGCCCATTGATGGCGCTTGAACTGGTTTCGCACCCTCTTCTGACCGTAATTGTTATTGGAGGACAGATTGATTATACTTCTCAAATAAATATTGGCGAAAGAGCAGTAAGTGAACTGGCAGATATCCGGGTGGATCTTTGCTTTTTGGGCGCTCATGGCCTTGATTCAAGAGAAGGATTAACAGAAGCAGAATGGAAAGTGGCGCAGGTAAAAAAGGCGATGATCAAATCCTCTTCAAAATTGGCGGTAATCACTATTTCAGAAAAATTGAATTCAGTTCTGAAAATGAAACTTTGCAATCCTGGCACAATAGATTACCTGATAACAGAATTGGATCCAGGGGATAAGCGATTAAAACCTTACAAAAAAAACATGGAAACTCTCTGATGATAATTGCGGTTTTCATTCACTAACAAAATAAAAATTCTGCCTATTTCTTTTTTTACTGTATTGATCTTTTATCAAAAAAAATAATTTTCAATTTTACCCAACGTTTTTTATTTAATTATCGTATTAGATATAACAGCAACCGCGCGGGCTGGATTTTAAATTAAATAATTAAATAAAAATTTTAAATGAGAAATAAAAAATCAATTCTTTCCCTGGCAATTGTGTGCATTTTTGTTTTTGCCGCTTGCGAGAAAACTAACAACGGGCCGACGCTTACACCTGAGCAAAAAGCGCTCACTGGAAGAGTTTGGCAACTTCAATCACTTACTGTTCCCCAGGTAAACGATCCGTCAATAGATAGTTCGATCATTCAGTCATGTGCTGACAGCGCTTTACTGGCTTTTGATGTGTACGGCAATTTTCAATTGGCAGACCGCTCAAAAAATGGTTGCGATTCCATTTCAGTTCCTTATGACAAAGGTGTCTGGGGGCTTTCTTCAGACAATGATAGTTTGCTTTTAAAAGGCACAAGAACTTTTGTATGGAAATTAGAAACGCTAAATGATAGTGTAATAACAGCTACTTTTCGCGATAGCATTTCGCCAACAAAAAGCTGGCTGAAAAAAATTACATTAAAGTAATGTAACCCCCAATAATGCCGGAATGACAAATTTTTCTTTCCGGCATTATTTTAAACCGATCAAAATGTAATCTTTGCAAAATTTTGCTATTTCCTTGCAGCAACATGAATTAAACGATATAATTTCTGCCTGTAAAACAAACCACCCTATGGCCCAGGAAAGGCTGTACAAGCATTATTTTGCCCTGATGTATTCGATATGTAAAGGATATTCTGAGAATCAACAAACCATTGTGAGCCTTATCAATGAAGGCTTTTTGAAAATATTTATGAATATCCGGGATTTTGATGCTGCCAAAGGAAATTTTGAAGGATGGGCGAAGAAAATAATAACCAATACTGCTATTGATTATGTGCGCTTGCAAAAAAGTAAAAATCGTTTCATCTTGTTTGGAGATAGCCAGTCTGATGAACATACTTTAAGCGAAAAGCCTGGAACTCACGTGGAAGAAGAAGTATTGTATTTAATAAAAAAGATGGCGCCAGTAACACAACAGGTTTTTTCAATGCATGTTTTTAAAGGGTATTCCCATAAAGAAATTGCAGAAAAACTGGGTATACCAGAAAGCACTTCGAGATGGCATGTGTCTGAAGCAAGAAAAAATCTGAAGCAGCAGGCTCATAAAATTTATTAGTATGGAAGAAAATAAAAATCATATTGACGATATGCAAAAGCTGGCAGAAGAAGGCTGGAAGCAAATGCATGAAACTTTGCGTCAGCATAGCTTAACTTCAGATGAGCACCCCAAACCTTTATCATCAAAAAGATATATTTTCATACTGGCTGCGGCTTGTGTTTTTTTCTTATTGATTGTCACTTCTCCTTTTATTTTAAATCACAATTCCAACTTTCATTCTAAGATAAAAATCAATTCTTCCATTTTTTTGTCCAAAAAAACAGCGACTCAAACAATCACTGATAGTACCATTTCTTTTAAAGAAAATGAATCGCCCGAAATAACTTCCCAGCAAAAAAATAATCTTCATCAAAAAATAAATAGTGCATTTTTAGCATCTCGAAAAGAATATTTTAGCCAGTCTTTGCAAAATGAAAAAAAATATTTATTGCAAAAATTTTCATTGGAGAAATCATACCAGTTGATAAGACCGGCATCAGATACCCAGATAGATTCAACGATTGAAATAGAAAAAACGATTCCTGTTCAAAAGAAACCTGCGAATTTATTTTCAAAAAAGATCCGGCTTTTTGCAGGAGCGGGAATCAATATGTCATCTGCGGGGAATAAATTCTCTCATTCATTTGATCGGGGAAATTTTAATATCCATCCTTCAGTTACGGTTGTCATTCCCTTAACACAAAAACTAAATCTTCATACCGGTTTATCCATTTTTTCTACTATTCATGGAAAAGAGGTAAGCGCCAAAGAAAAAGAATTGGTGACCAATCTTAGCCCCAATGTTTATTATAATATCAAAACTACCAGCATTATAAAGACTTCCTATTTTGATTTGCCTGTTACGCTCCACTGTTCAATAAATAAAAACTGGTCTGTAGGAAGTGGGATTCAATTGTCCAGGTTAAGCAAAGTGAATATCAAAGAAGTGAAAGAAAGCTATGATTATAACAACACGTTGTATTCAGCAACGGTAGACCGGTACAACGCTTCTCCAATGATTGCCAGGGCGGCTTTTCAAAGGAAAATAGAAATAAAGAAAATGGAACCTCGGTTGATTATAGAAACGAATTTGCAACAGGGATCCTTCCTTTTTTCAGCAGGATATTATTACAGTCTTGATAAATCAATAATTCTGAAAGATGGTTATAACAGCAGCCATCAATACCGGAATGAATATTTTAAATTGGGAATTCAATACAGGATTTGTGGACCAAAATAAAAAATTCATTTTCCGTCGGGAGGATTTAAAATTTTTTTTGTCTCATTTGTGTCAATTCAATAACTCATCAATCCTCTCAAACTTATAACCTCTTCTTTTTAATTCACCTATCAACTCCGGTAAACGTTTATAAAATTTATCCGTTCTTCTTGGATCCGTGCCTATATGAACCAAAAGAATAAATCCATTCAATCCATTTGAAGATCTCATTTCATAATTTAAAATTGAATGAAAGATCGAATCACTGCTCAAATATTTTTTACCCATCTCAGGATAGGTATAATCCGCATTGCTCCTCGTTCCCGGCGTGAAATCTACTAATTGCAATCCCATTTTCTTTGTCCATGCAGCTATCGAATCATTATACCATTCATAAGGCGGAAGAAAATAATGTGCCTCTTTTTTTTCAATTCCCCATCGTTTTAATTCTTTGTAAGCGTTTTGCAAATCCTCTTTAAACTGTTGTTGCGTAACTAACAAACTATCTCTTTTATCCCAATCGCAATACAATAAATGTTTATCAGAATGAGAGCCTAAATAATTTCCGTTCCTTTTTAAATCTTTAATGATCTTTTTAAATTTTTTGTTCCGGTAAAAATTTCCCGTAAGAAAAAATGAACCATGAATATTTTCTTCTTTCAATGTTTTAGAAATATAACTTCCGCCATCACCAAATTCATCGCCAGTAAATACCAAAGCAATTTTTTTCACTGTCGTGTCAGCACGAATAATTCCGCCCTGAGAAATTATTTCATTGTTGTGGGAAGTTTTTTTTTTAAACTCACTTTCTTTTGCTGCCAGTAAATACACCAAAGAAGCGGTGCCATCCATTGTTGGCTCATTGCTGCTGTAATCTCCGTAGTCGTCGTGGTAGACAGCAAGATCACTTTGAAAAGGCGCATATTCATCTGGCTCATACAATGTGATGCCAATGAGATTTTTATAGATGGTTGTATAAACCGGTCCATCTACCATTCCTCCATAAATCGGGTAATGGCCAATATGCGTGAACGCAGAATGCGGATCAACAGGTGTATCGCCCCATGAAGGCAAGCCATAAACCATGCTGGTTCCCCAGGGATTGCAACCGAACAGCCAGTCCACATTTGCCTGACCTAATTCATCGAAAGTATGGTCACCGGAAAGCTGTGCATACCATAAACACTGAATCGCAAAAGATGTCGTGAGATTATTGCTACACCAGATAAATGGAACACCACGATAAAAAGCATTTTCTTTCGCACGATTCCAGACATCTTCAATTCCTTGTTTGTAATAACTGATAAGTGAATCTTTTTTGGTGCCTTTCAATTGTTTTGCCAGTTCATAATGACCAAGATTGATGAAGGGATAATATTGATAATGATTCGCTGTATCCCGGTAAAACCACGGTGTAACCTTTTCTCCCTGCGAATATTTGAATGAAGAATCCAAAAGATGGTTCATCGGTTTTCCGGGAAAATAATTTTGCATTTTTGCCAAAGAGGCAAATCCCAATTCCATATCATCGGTCCAATTGTCCTCTGCATAAATGTAAGGCGATACAACAGAAACTGTTTGTGTAACTCCGGGTTTTATCAAGGCGTATTTAATCGCAGAATAAGCATGATTGATCAGGTTTTTTGAATAATCAGGATTGGTTTTATCAAACAAAATCGCACCTAAAGAAAATGCGCCGGCGAACTTTGCTGCCGTAGAACTGGTACCAGTTGTATGATTCATGAATTTACCACGTTGCTGTGGTAATCCATTGATAAAATACACCGGCCGTTCCATTCCTTTTCCATAAAACGTATCTTCTTTCGGAATCCGCATTCCACGATGATCACGATCATCACCCAATTGATTGAACATCCAGTCAGGTTGTGGATGCATTTTCAACAACCAATCCAATCCCCATTTTGCTTCATCCAACACATCCGGAATTCCATTTTTTCCATCCAAACCATTTGCTTCTTTTTCGTCGGCAAATACACCCGGAAAATCGCGATAAGCTGCCAATAAATGCCAGGCAGCATTTGCGGAAGTGGTAGAATATTGAAGATAATCAGAAGCATCATGCCAGCCGCCAACTACATTTATGTAAGTGCTGTCGGGCATGGGTCCATACATCGTGTAGCCATCATGTGTATGGCACGAATCTTTTAGAAAAGGATTGAATCCACTTTGTTGCTGGCGCAAATAGAAAAGGCAAAAATCAGCAGTGCCTTTATAAACATTTTCATTGATTTTAAAAGTTGGAGAAATTGCATTTCCGGCTTTTAAAAAATAAACTCCCGGTTTTTTGAAGGAAGAAAAGTTAAGCCGGTAGGAATTGGCAAACGGCCCATAAGCACCAAATGATTTTCCCGATTTATTGGAAAACATTTTTTTTCCTGTAGCAGAATCAATCAGATCGAAACTTTTGATAGAAGCGTCATCTTTACTGCACCAAACCGCCACTTTGATTCCTTGTGGCGTGTATCCTAATTGATTGATCCTGATCCATTGCGTTTCATTTTCTTTTTGAGTAAATGAATAAATAGTTGCAAAAATCATTAAGAGTACAATCAGTTTTGCTTTAGAAGAAAAATAATTGCCGGGTAATTTTTTAAGCATGATTTTGGAGAAGTTTAAGTTTGGTTTAAAGAAAATATTGACTGAAAAAATAACTTAATCGTTTTTGATCTCTCCATTTATTACCGTTAATTGCGGCTGAAAATCTTCTGAAAAAATGGTAAGATTTGCTTTGCAACCTGCTTCAATCTTTCCCTTATCCTGCAAACTCATCACGTTAGCAGGATAAGTCGAAGCCATGCGCAAAGCCTCGTCTAACGGAATATCTGCTTTTTCAACACAATTTTTTACAGCTTTTAAAAGTGTCAGTTTTGAACCGGATAAAGTTCCGTCAGGTAAGGTAAAACGATCTTCTTTTTCTACGTGAATATATTTTCCATTAGCAACCGGAGCAACTGCATCGGTAATTAAAAACAAACGGCCACCCATCATTTTCTTACTTATTTTCAGGGCATTAAAATCCACATGAATTCCATCTGCAATGATGCTTGCATAAGCTTTATCAGATAAGAAAGCAGCACCTGGCAAACCGGTATCACGGTGATGCATAGACGACATTGCGTTAAACAAATGGGTTGTCGTGGTTACTCCATTTTTATATCCTTCGACGGCTTCTTCATAAGTAGCATTGCTATGACCGGCAGAAACGACTACGCCATGATCTCTCAATAATTTAATAATTTCCGGATCGCACAATTCCGGAGCAAGCGTCATAATTTTTAAAACGCCATCTGCTTCTTTCAATAATGCTTCCACTTCTTTTTTTTCTGCACGCTTGATGTATTCTTCAATATGAGCGCCCTTTTTCAACGGATTTAAATAAGGGCCTTCAAAATGCAAACCCAATACGGCAGGATGCGGATTTTCTTTTACCACCTTTATTGCCTGGTAAAATAGGTCCATTGAATTGGTGGCAAGCGTAACATAAAAGCCTGTAGTACCACTACTGAGCAGGCTTTCGGTCATGGATTTTAAAGCGGTGGCAGTTGGTTTATTTGAAAATAAATAACCTCCTCCTCCATATATCTGTAAGTCTATCAATCCGGGTGCAATAACCAGGTTTTTGCAATCGATTATTTTAGAATGAGATGGAATTGGTGCGCCTGGCTGGAAAGAAACTTCGTTATCTGTAATTTCTTTTATCTTATCATCCTCAATAACCAGAGCTTTCCCTCTAATTTTTTCCTTTCCTGTGTAAATGGTGGAATTGATAAAAGTCGTCAACATGAATTTATTTTTATGAAGTTCAATCCTGAAGCACTCCGGTCTTTAAAAATGCAAAAAATGCAAAAAAACGCAAACTAAAATTACTGATTTTACGATACAGAATCAAAATATTAATTAATAACTCAATTTTTAAATATTGTAAACCCTGCTTCAAAACCGTGAGAGTGCGTGATTGTCAATTTAATATTGCAAATAAATGCAACTCTTAGATTCTTAAATTAAAACTTTGGGAGGAATGGGAAGGCCTTTTTTAAATTATCTTTGCCGCTCATTCCTGTTGAAAAAACAGTAAATCAATTCTCATGAGCCAACAACCTTTCCAGAAATTTATCAATCCGAAAAATAACGCTGCAATAAAAGAAAAATATAAGCAGGAAAAGAAAAAAGCAAAAAAAGAAAGAGCAGCAGCGATCGAAAAACATTTTGAAGAAAGACGTGCGGCGCGTACGAGAGGTTTTGAAAACAAACCTGAAAAAAAGGTTGACAAAAGACAAAAATATCCGCAGAAGAAAAAAGAAATTCCTTCTAAAACTTCGTTTACTGCTCCTTCAGAAAAAAAGAATGCTTCTTTTGCAGAAATGCCTTTGAATAAATTTATTGCTCATTGCGGAGTTACCTCCCGGCGCGATGCAGTGACTTTAATTACGGAGGGAAAAATTACTGTGAACAAAAAAGTAATCACCGGGCCTGCATTTAGAGTGACTGAAAAAGATGATGTTTTGTATAATGGTAAAAAATTATTTATCACAAAAAATCTGGTCTATATTTTATTGAATAAACCAAAGGATTATATCACTACCACAGATGATCCGCAAAACAGGAAAACAGTTTTGCAACTCACCAAAAATGCAACTGATCAAAGAATTTACCCAGTTGGAAGATTGGACAGGAATACTTCTGGTGTGTTGCTGTTAACCAATGATGGCGCGCTTACACAGGAATTAACGCATCCCAGCTTTAATATAAAAAAAGTGTATGAAGTAAAATTGGACAAACCATTGACGAAAGCTGATTTCGAAAAAATATTGAACGGAATCAAATTAGAAGATGGAGAAATCTTTGCCGATGCCTTAGCTTATGCAGATCCGAAAGATAAAAGTATAATTGGGATTGAATTGCACAGCGGCAGAAACCGGATTGTGCGCCGGATTTTTGAACACCTGGGTTATGATGTGAAGGGTTTGGATCGTGTGATGTATGCGAATCTTACTAAGAAAAATGTGGATCGCGGAAGATGGAGATATTTGAGCGAAAAAGAAATCCGTTTGCTGAAATATATGAACAAACAAAAAAATATCAGTGGTGCGGGAAATAATAAAACAGTTAAAAAGGAAATAAACTAATCAAGCCTTGAAAGGATTTTCAGTCATTTTAGAAAACGACGATTTTATTGCGGTCAACAAAGAAGCTGGAATGCTTACCATTCCTGACAGGCATGATGAAACGCAATTATCATTGTATAAAATTTTAAACCAGAAGTACGGTAAAATTTTTATTGTTCATCGTCTCGATCGTGACACGAGTGGCTTAATTCTTTTTGCAAAAAACGAAGCCACTCATAAATACCTTTCCCAATTATTTGAACAAAGAAATATTGAAAAAATATATTTAGGAATTGTCCCGGGAAGCATGCCTGAAAAAAATGGTTCGATCAATGAACCGATCGGTGAACATCCTGTTAAAAAAGGCGTGATGGTTGCTTTCCCCTCTTCTGGAGGGGTTCGGGGAGGCCGAAAAGGAAAAGCTTCACTAACAAATTATGAAGTGTTGGAAGATTTTGGAATTTATTCTTTGGTTCAGTTTGAAATCCAAAGCGGAAGAACGCATCAAATCCGGGTGCACACCAAATCCATTGGCCACCCGGTTATTTGCGATGAAATTTATGGAGATGGGAAACCGGTTTTACTTTCATCATTCAAAAAAAAATACAAGCTCAGCGATAATGAACTGAAGGAAAGGCCATTGATAAGCAGGCTGGCACTGCATTCTGCCAGTTTACGTTTTACAGATAGGCATGGTGAGGAATTTTTTCTTGAAGCGCCTTTACCAAAAGATATGAAAGCGCTTTTGCAGCAATTGAAAAAGAACAGGGGATAGCAGATAAAAAAAGGATACAGTTTGTTTCAGAAAACTGTATCCTTTAAATAACTAATTTAAATACTTACCTATTTTTATAAATTCGGTTGCGGAGTATAGCGCATATAAGATTTAACTTCCCTTACTCCTTTTGGAAATTTAGTTTTTGCATCTTCTGTACTTATCGCATTTGAAATAATTACATCTTCACCAACTTCCCAGTCTGCGGGAGTAGAAACGCTGTAATCTGAAGTAAGTTGCAATGATTCAAGCACTCTCAACACTTCATTAAAATTTCTTCCTGTTGATGCGGGGTAAAGAATAATTAATTTGATCTTTTTATCCGGACCGATAATAAATAAAGAACGTACTGTTGCGGTTGTAGAAGCATTTGGATGAATCATTCCATAAAGAGTTGCTACCGTTTTGTCTTCATCCGCAATTATCGGAAATTCAACATTACAATTTTGAGTCTCATTGATGTCTTTTGTCCATCCGATGTGTTTATCCAAAGGATCTACACTAACTGCCAGCACTTTGGTATTTCTTTTTGCAAATTCTTTTTGCAACAACGCGGTTTTTCCTAATTCTGTGGTGCAAACCGGTGTAAAATCTGCAGGATGTGAAAATAAAATTCCCCAGCCATCGCCGAGGTAATCATACAAATTGATTTTGCCTGCTGTTGTTTCCGCGGTAAAATCCGGGGCAGTATCGCCTAATTGTAAACTCATGATAATCTGATTTTTGTTTTAAAGATGTGCAAATATACGTTTATCCTATCAATTTAGTAGGCTAAAACAAAAATTAGCAATAAAGTTTGGTTTACTGTGTTCACCGTATTCTTCCAATTTTTAAATTGATAAGAAATGGATTGTTATTTCTCATGATCAAAATGGGCATCCTTGAACCGGTTCTTTGCAGAAGATTTTTATAGGTTTCGAGATTGCCTGAAAAGTTATTATTAATACCCATTACTGCATCCCCGTTTTGAAGGCCGGCTTTGTAGGCCGGTGAGCCTTTTACAATATCATCAATAAAAACCTGCCCATCCATGCTGTACATAGTCATTCCGGTATACGAATAATCAAAAGGATCGTGAAAATGGCTATTGGGGCTCAGATGAATTTCTTTTTTCCGATAATTAATGATGAGGTTGAATCGCCTGAAAATATCATCTCCTACCAGGCCGCACCGTTGAGGATAGGCCAGTACATTGTATTCATCATTGAATAAATAAGTAGGCACTTTTCTGAACTTATAATTTCCTATCTGCAATTCTTTAATCAATGTTAAACGCATTCTTTTTTTCCCACCCATTCCCTGTACTTGAATTTCTACTGGTTTTCTTCTTCTAATCAAAACTGAACTATCTTCTTCAAATTGTGAACTTATCAAAAAGCACAATCCGGCTCCGGTATCAAAAAAGTATTTTTCTGTAAATCTTTTTGAATCCTTCATGGTTACCGGAAAAAACGGTAAGCCCTGAAACTCAGGGTGCAACAATATTCCACGGGAGGGATAAGAAACAAAGCCGGGATTAAAAACACTGATTTTAAGGCTGTCGAAATTAACTTTTACCAGGTATCTCGAGAAAAAGCTATAGCCAATTATTCCATCAATTTTTATTCCATACACACTTGTCAATACTTCATAATCATTGATATAAAAATCCAGGCTGTCAACTGTCAGGCCGGGAAAACTTAAAGACTGATGAGGCGCATAATCCACTTTTCGCACGCCGGCTATTCCATAAATATATCTTCCGGAAGGAATATGATGAATATTATAATTTGCAGCAGTAGTGGAGTCTAAAGAAATACCGCCACTTCCTGTATCAAGGATAAAGTTGAATGTATCAGCCTGATTATTGAACCTTGCCTTTATTAAAATTACTCCCCCGTTCAATTGTTTAAATGGAAAGGAAGTAATAAATTTTGCAGGTTTTTCCCAATACATCTCTTGGGCGCTTGCAGAAAATCCTGAAAAAAATATAATTAAATAAAGCAATACTTTCATACCGGTTAAAATATAAATTTAAGAATTATGCATGTATTTTTGTTTTATAATTGCACGATTTTTTATACAAAAGATCAGGAATACAGACTATATGAAAACATCCGGATTATTAGAAAAAGCTTTACGATTTGAATTTCTCTCTGTGGAAGAAGGCACTTTTTTATTTAAGAATGCTGCTTTGTCGGAGCTGATGACCGTAGCTGACGAACTGAGAAAAATCCAGGTTCCTCATGGAAAAGTTACCTGGATCATTGATAGAAATGTGAATACAACCAATGTTTGCATTGCCAATTGTAAGTTTTGCAATTTCTATAGAATCCCTGGCCACAAAGAATCTTATGTCACTGACATTGAAACTTATAAAAGAAAAATTGAAGAGACTTTCAAATATGGCGGCGAACAATTGTTGTTGCAGGGTGGCCATCATCCGGATCTGGATTTGAATTATTATGTGAATCTTTTTAAAGAATTAAAAAAATTATTTCCAAAACTGAAGCTTCATGCTTTAGGGCCACCCGAAGTGGCGCACATCACAAAAATTTCAAATTCCACTCATCACGAAGTTTTGGTAGCGCTCAAAGAAGCAGGATTAGATTCGATGCCCGGCCCCGGAGCAGAGATACTAACGGACAGGGTTAGACGCTTAATCAGCAAAGGAAAATGCGGATCACAGGAATGGCTGGATATTATGGTGGAAGCGCATAAAATCGGGCTCACTACTTCAGCTACTATGATGTTTGGCCATGTGGAAACGATTGAAGAAAGGTTTGAACATTTGGTAAAACTCAGGGATGTTCAGGCAAGAAAGCCCGAAGGCGCTGTTGGATTTTTAAATTTTATTCCGTGGACTTTCCAGGATGTAGATACATTGCTCACAAGAATCCGCGGCGTTCATAATTTGACAACTCCTGAAGAATATATACGAATGATCGCGATGAGCCGCATCATGCTGCCTAATGTAATAAATATACAGGCAAGCTGGCTTACAGTTGGCAAACAAATAGCGCAGATTTGTCTTCATGCGGGTGCCAACGATTTTGGAAGTATCATGATCGAAGAAAATGTAGTAAGTGCTGCCGGCGCGCCACATCGTTTTACGGCCAACGGAATCCAGGAAGCCATTCGCGAAGCGGGTTTTGAGCCCCAATTAAGAAATCAGCAATATGAATTCAGAGTAATGCCTGAACTGATGGAAGAACAGGTAATTGATTATTAAATCGCATTATCTTTTGATCTAACTGAGGTTTATTTCCCTATTTTTGGCGCTGCTTATTTAATCACACACTTTTTAATAAAAAACATCAGCCATGAAAAAATTTTTTACGGTCATAGTACTTTGCTTTACTCTTTTCAGAGCAAGTGCCGATGAAGGCATGTGGCTTCCCATGTTGCTGGGTCAACAGGTTTATAACGACATGGTAAAGCACGGACTGAAATTATCCAAAGAACAATTGTATAGCGTTAATCATTCTTCGATCAAGGACGCTGTTATCATTTTTGGTGGCGGCTGCACCGGCGAAATCGTTAGCAACCAGGGACTGATATTTACCAATCACCACTGTGGTTACAGCGCCATTGCAGGAGCAAGTACTCTGGATCGCAATTATCTAAAAGACGGATTTTATGCGTACAGCAAAGACCAGGAAATTAAAAGTGATCTGACGGTAACTTTCCTGGAAAGAATTGAAGACGTAACTCCGCAGGTTGAAAAAGAATTGAAGGGATTGAATTATGAAGAACGCGCTAAAAAGCTTCCTGCAATTTATCGCCAAATCACAGATAAAGTTTTAGACACCGCCAACGGAATTTCAGGAAGAGTTTACAGCATGTTTAAAGGAAATCAGTTCCTGATGTATGTGTATAAAATTTACAAAGACATTCGTTTGGTTGGAGCACCTCCTGAAACGATCGGGAAGTTTGGCGGCGATACAGACAATTGGGAATGGCCTCGTCATACCGGTGACTATTCCATCTTCAGAGTTTATACTGCAAAAGATGGCAAGCCGGCTTCTTACAGTTCTGAAAATGTTCCTTTAAAACCAAAATGGTTTTTACCGGTTTCTTTAAAAGGATATAACGATGGTGATTACGCAATGATCTATGGATATCCGGGCGGTACCAACCGTTATGAAACTTCTTATGGCATCAAACTAAAAAACGAGATCAACAATCCTTCTTTGGTCAATCTTCGTGATGTAAGATTGAAAGCAATGTATGCACAGATGATCAAAGA
>JBIQMJ010000040.1:0-18979 GCA_044463445.1 Segetibacter koreensis | reverse complement strand
AGATCAGGCTGCTGGCCGATTCTAATAAACTGGCGCCGATAAATATTGATGCTACGTGTGAAGATTTTGCTATTTGGGGCGTAGTTACTTATGTTATCCATAAACCATAAATCAATAAAATCTTTTTTAAATAAATAAGATGAAAGCGATCGTTGACTGCAACAGTTTTTATTGTTCGTGCGAAAGAGTTTTCCGGCCTGATCTTTCTAAAAAGCCGGTAGTAGTTTTAAGTAACAACGATGGCTGCATCATTTCAAGGAGCGATGAAGCAAAAAACCTTGGTGTAGAAATGGCCGGACCTTTTTTTATGGCTAAAGATTTAATTGAAAAACACCAGGTAGCCACCTTCTCATCGAATTATAATTTATATGGTGACATGAGTTACCGCGTAATGGAAACTTTAAAAAAGCTTTGCGGCGAAAAAAATGTAGAAGTTTATTCAGTAGACGAAGCATTTTTAGATGTAAGTAAAATTGATAAAAATTTTTTGAACGAGCATGCTTTGCAGTTAAGGAAAACTGTAGAGCAGTGGACAGGAGTTTCCGTTTCTGTTGGCATTGCCCCTACAAAAACGCTTGCAAAAATTGCCAATCATTTGGCTAAAAAAAATAAAGCCGCCACCAATTGTGTTTATACACTTGATAATCCCAGTCTGATAAAGGAAGTGTTGAAGACAACCAGTGTCAGCGAACTCTGGGGCGTCGGAAGAGCCTATGCCCAAAAACTGGCCAACTGGGGAATCATTAATGCATGGCAATTGAGTAACATGTCAGAAGATTGGGCGCGTACGCATATGGGCGGCGTAGTAGGAATAAGGCTTATCAAAGAATTAAAAGGAATACCCTGTATAGAAATAGGAAAAGAACTGATAACAAAAAAAATGATAGCTACCACACGGATGTTTGGCAAAAATGTCACAGAGCTTTCAGATATACAGGAAGCCGTTTCTACTTATACTTCCAGGGCGGCAGAAAAGCTTAGAAGACAGAATTCCGTTGCCTCTGCCATCCAGGTATTTATGGTAGCTAAAGAGCAAAGTCATTCCGCAAATTTTAGTCATGGTGCTACCATAAGTGCTCATGCCACGTTGCCGGTTGCCACTTCTGTTACCAGCGAATTAATTATCCCTGCTTTAAAGATGGTTACTCAACTTTATGAACCTGGCCGGGTTTATAAAAAAGCAGGCGTAATGCTCAGTGGTCTTGTATCCGAAAATTGTATTCAGAGTAATTTATTTCAACCTGCGGATTCCGCAAACAAGCGATTATTGATGAATACTTTGGATAATATCAATTTCAGCATGAGAGACGATGTGATAAAATTTGCTTCGTCAGGAATTAAAACTGACTGGAAAATGAGACGTGAATTTCATTCGCCACGATATACCAGCCGCTGGAAAGAGTTGGCAAAAGTGAATTGAATTTAGGAAATAAAAATATGCAGAATTTGTCTATCTACTCACAGGTTCGTTCATTCGTGTTTTCAGCTTATGAAAAATAAGTTCTCTATAGAAACAGGAAGATTCTTCAATGTATCGCCTGATATGAAACTCTTACTTTAAATTTGCACTGATACGTAGCTCAAAAAAATATTGAATTTTGAATAAGGAAACTGTTATTAACTTATCCTAATAGCACTTTACAACGGATTGTCATTTAAGGAATAAACTATAAAACCATTTTTGATTGCTTACCAACAAATTTTTTTCAAACAATTTGATGGCAAGCATTTTAGCAAAAAAATTTAATAATGCCCAACCTGGTGTCAGATACATTATTTCAGTTGGTCCATTCCCTTGAAAAGGCAGAGAAAAGGCATTTTAAACTTTATATTAAAAGAAGCTCTGCTAAACAGGATCTGAAGATCATCCGGCTTTTTGATGCCATTGATAAACTTTCTGAATACGATGAGAAGATACTTTTGAAAACTTTAAAAGATATTTCTAAATCGCAATTAGCTAATTTAAAAGCCCATTTACATAAACAATTGCTGGCAAGCCTTCGGCTGCTCAAAACCAATGAGAACATTGACCTGAAGCTAAGTGAACATTTGGATAACGCCCGCCTTTTGTATAACAAGGGATTAAAAATTCAAAGCCTTCATATTCTTGAAAAAGCTAAAGAAATGGCACGTACCAACCAAAAAATGAATTTCCTGGTACAGGCAGTTTCTTTGGAAAAAAAGATCGAAACGCTTCATATCACGAGAAGTTCTGTAGATAAAACTTTACTTCTTGCAGAGGAATCGCTCCAGATTAGCGGCCATATTGACCGTGTAACCAAACTCTCTAACCTCGCGCTGCTACTTTACAGGTGGTACATACAAAACGGGCATGCCCGTAATGTGGAAGATGAGAAAGATATCAGGACTTTTTTTAAGGATAATTTACCAGCCGACAGCCATGCTATTAATGGATTTTATGAAAAATTATATTTATACCAAAGCTATTGCTGGTATGCATTTATACGGCAGGATTTTCTCATGTATTATCGGTATAGCCAAAAGTGGATCGATCTTTTTTATGAAAATAAAGTGATGATAGGAGTTGAGACGGGCCATTATATCAAGGGAATGCATAATTTATTAAACGCACATTTTGATCTCAGGAATTTCAAAGCGTTTCAAAAAACACTGGACCAGTTTGAAGCTTTTGCGAAAACACCGGAAGGAATGCAGCACGATAATTTCAGAACGCACACTTCTATCTACATCAATAGCGCACGCATTAATCAATTCCTGATGAAAGGAGATTTTCATAAAGGCATTGAAATCGTACCCGAGGTAGAAGCCAAGCTGCAGGAATATTCTTTGTTTGTGGATATGCATCGCATATTGGTTTTTAATTACAAATTCGCTTCGCTGTATTTTGGAGCAGGTGAATATAATAAAGCAATTGATTATTTGCATAAAATAATCAATGACAATCACCAGGGCCTTCGCAACGATTTGCAATGTTACGCGCGACTGATGCATTTGATATCGCATTATGAAATTGGTAACGAGGAAATTTTAGAATCCCTTATTAAATCCGTATACCGTTTTTTTGCAAGAATGAAAAATTTAACAATCGTTGAAGAAGCGATATTTACTTTCCTCCGTCATTCCTTTACCGTTAGAGCTTCTCTTTTAAAACCTGAACTGGAACAGTTTCTCAAAAAAATTAAGCATTTGGAAAAGAACCGTTTTGAAACCCGTTCCTTTGCCTATCTCGACGTGATTTCGTGGGTGGAAAGTAAGGTGTATGAAAAGCCAATGGAAGAAATCATTCATGAAAAATATATGAAAAGCAGGCATAGAAGATAATTTTACCAAAGCCATTGGATCTTCTGAAAATGATAAAATTGAGATAATTGCAAAAAAATGTAACGAGCAGGTTTAAAAAATTTAAATTCTTTTCTTACTTTTGCAACCCTTTCACAAGCAGCAGGGATGGTGCCCGGCTGATAATGACAGAAACAATTTTTACTAAAAGGAAAAACATTAAAAATGCCGGGAAAAAAACGAACTTATCAGCCGCATAAACGTCGCCGCAAAAGTGTTCATGGTTTCAGGGAGCGCATGTCTACAGCCAATGGCCGCAAAGTTTTGGCAAGCCGCAGAAGAAAGGGGCGCCATAAACTCACCGTTTCTGACGAACACGGAAGTAAGAAATAAAAAATTCAACATTTATAACCGTTAATAGCCTCAATAAAAGGGGCTATTTTTATTTTATCTTTAATTTATTTTTTCATCTTCAAAATTTTAGCCATTACCCACAGGTTTACTTTAAAAAGGAAAGAAAAATTAAAAAGCAGGAAGATGATCCAAAGGCTTTTTAAAGAAGGAAAATCATTTTCAAATTTTCCTCTGAGGGTGATCTATATGCCTGCTAAAGGCCAGGATTCAAACTTACAAGCAGGGTTTACGGTAAGCGCTAAATATTTTAAAAAAGCTGTAGACAGGAACAGGGTCAAAAGAGTACTGCGCGAATCATACCGATTGCAAAAAAATAAATTGGAAGATGAATTGATTAAAAATGACCATCAACTCGCCTTGTTTTTCATTTATACTTCTGCTGAACTGCCAAACTATAATGATATTTTTGAAAAGTTGGGAAACATCCTGGAGCGCATTGAAGGAACCCTTTCTGCAAAATAAAAACTGGTAATATTTCTTTGCTTACTATAAATCCAAAGCAAATTCATTGTTTTTTTTCCACCTGTTGAATATTGTTATCCCATTTGAGATTGTTCAGAATGTGTGGATGTTCAGGCCGGCTTATCACAATCATCAGAACACTTATTATTAATACTAAAGGCAATATTGGCAAAAAGTGCGAACTATGAAACTCCATCCACCCGGTAAGAACCGCTGTTCCTGCATAAGCAAATAAAACAATTATCTGTAACTCGACTCTTTGCTCTAAAGTTTTAGGTATGGGCAATTCAGAATATTCCCTTTTTATCTTTTTTTTAAAACCATTTTTTATACCCTTTACCGTGCTTATTCCTATAGAAGTAATAGTGCCGGTAAGAAATGTGGTTATTATTCCCGGAATTTTCAAATGCCGGACGGTAGCACTTTGAATTCCCATAGAACTCCCTGCCAGAGTAATTGAAATATAAAGTTCCCAACTGTTGGTAACAACACCTTCTTTAAACCAAATGATAGCAAGCACAAAAATTATGATGGTTTCTACTATTATGCTCAGTGTAACATAGTGCGACCACGCCTTTTTTGTATTCTCCATTATGTAAGCGCCTGCAAGCGCGCCAGTAAAAAAACCAGCTAAAGCAGCAATTCTTTGCAGGGAAGAAGCTACATTTCCCTGGCCAATAGAAAGCCCAAGAAGAATAGTATTACCAGTCATGTTTGCAGTAAAAACATTTCCCAGCCTGTAATAACTCATCACATCCACGCTTCCGGCTACACAGGAAAGTAAAATCAGCATGATTTCAAACCATATAGAATTTTTATGAGAATTCCTTTTCATTACCTGATCAGATTATTACATTATTTTAGACCAGCAAACTTTAATCTCCTTGCTTTTTCTTCTGCCCTTTTAGTAGTTTTTTTAAATGCAGGAATGAACAAAAAAAGTATGATCATACCTAATACCCCTTCTACCATAATCGTGAAGGGAGCGCTGGTTAAATGAGCAAGTAACCCCACAGCCAAACTACCTATTGGAAGCATTCCTCCAAAAGCCATCACATAATAACTAATAACACGACCCCGCATATTTTCTTCTACATGAGTTTGTAAATAAGTGTTGGTGGCAGCAATAAAAGTAAGCAAACCTCCTTCACCGATCATAATTAAGAACAATGATACCGGCAAGTAAGTGATATAAGAAAAGAAAACCAGGCTTGAAGAAATAACCAAACCCGCGCCAATAATCACTTTCAATAAATTCTTTCCTGTATTTAAACGAGCTACATAAATGGCTCCCATCAAGGCGCCCAAACCAGAAATGATATTGAGCCAGCTAAAAGTAGTCACATCTCCTTTGAAAACGCTTTTAGCATAGATGGGCAACAAGGTAGTATAAGGCATAATTATAAAACTCATCATCGCCATTAAAATGATTGCATGTTTTAATCCGGGATTTCTATTTAAATAGGTAAAGCCCTGCCTTAGGTTTTGCCATATTTTTTCAGCGTGTTTTATTTTCGCCGGGATGGTAATTTTCATCATTAGCAAAGTAGTTATAACCGCAATGAAACTTAAAAAGTTAATAAGGAAACAAATTCCTTCGCCCACTGTACTTAATAAAATGCCTGCCACTGCTGGACCTACCAGGCGCGCCAACGTTACCATGGTCGAATTGAGAGCGATGGCATTCGGCAGATCATTATTATTTTGAACCAATACGATCATTAATGATTGGCGCGCAGGTGCATCAAAGGCATTGATGATGCCAAGCATAACGCTCAATGCAATAATGATGAAAATGTTATAGTGATTGGTAAGTACCACAAGCGCAAGTAAGCCGGCCTGTAGCATGGAAGCAAATTGCGTGATCAAAAGAGTTTGGTAACGGCTGTGTCTGTCCACATAAGCGCCCGCATAAGGAGATAAAAACATCATAGGAATACGGCTGGCAAAAGCAACCAGTCCCAGCATAAAAGCCGAATGAGTCATTTCATACACCAGCCAGCTTACTGCAATTCTTTGCATCCAGGTGCCTACAAGTGAAACGGATTGACCACTCATGTACAATTGAAAATTCCTGTAGTGCAAAGCCCTGAGTGAAGGAGGTAGTTTCATTAAATTAAATTGAAAAACATCTGGCTGCAAGTGGGGAAATCTTACTGCTTATCACAAATTTACGAAGGCTATACTTTTATCACCCTGCAAACAGGAAGGAATAATTTAATTTCTGTAGAAATAAATTCAGGGCAAAAAAATGCCTTGCCGATGGTAAAACAGCTTTCAATTAAGGATGCCCTTCCTTTCTCGCCAATTCTCCTTCATCAAGGTCAGACTTATTGCCCAAATTCATTTCCTGATCTTTTTCAATATCTTTTTCTGCCTGTTCAAAAGCTTCTTCATTTTTTGCATGTTCGGCCGGATCCTTTATCACAGGATCCTTTTTAGGGTGGGTAGATTTTTTTCCTTCCATGGTTTTCAAAATTATTTTAAATTAAGAGCATTAAATATTGTGCCATTCTTATACAAACTCAAAAGAGAGTTGCGTGGGTTGTGGTTTTTTAAACTGCCTTAATTGAGGAGAAGGATGAAACAAATTTCCCGGATGAACTTGAAAAACTTCGGTTTCACAGTCCCGGGAAGCTACGGTTATTTTCACCTGACCTGCATGCGTGTTGAAAATTTCACGCACCAGTTCAGGTGAATTATTATTTTTTGAAAGGTGCGACAAAAGCAAATGGCTCATAAAAGCAGGACGATGATTGATAAAAATTTCAAGCGCTTCCTTATTACTCAAATGGCCCATTCCTCCCGAAATTCTTTTTTTGAGATGAAATGGATAATTCCCCTTTTCCAGCATTTCATCGTCATAATTGGCTTCCAGAAAAGCTGCATGGCATTGTTTAAAATACCGGATCACGTTTTCGCAGGGTTTGCCAATGTCGGTAAAGACCCCCACATAAATTCCATCACAGAAAACTACGAAGCTATACGGATCTATCGCATCATGGAATTTGGGAAATGCAATGACGGATAAATTTCCTACAGCAATTTGTTCATAAGCCAAAAAAATGTTCACGGCTGTTTTTTCAAATTCCAGCTTTCCGTTTTTCATGGTGGCCTCAGTGATATAAACCGGTAAATGATATTTTTTAACAAGAACAGGTAATCCTTTTATATGATCGGAATGTTCGTGCGAAATAAAAACCGCTTTTACTTTTTCTATCCGCAAACCAAGCCGCTTCATTCTTTTTTCAATTTCACGGCAGGAAATGCCCGCATCTATCAAAACGGCTTCCGTTTCATTTCCTATATAATAACAATTGCCATTGCTCCCTGAATTAAGAGACGTGATAAATAAAGACATTGGAACAAAGGAAAGAATTTTGTTTCTGAAAAATAAATTCTTTTCAAATTCTATTAATTTTTTCCTGAATTTTTGAAATTTATATTTGAAAAAAAATCCCCACCTTTAAGAAAACTATATAATGAGCCTCTTATTAAACAGGAACACATTTGGAGATATTGCCAACAAAGGAAAAACACTTTCCAAAGAAGAAGCTGAATTACTACTGAACGACTGGGTTTTGAACGATAAGTTGCGATTGCACATGCGACAGGTAGCGCATCTTATGAAAAGCTGGGCTGCTGAAAAAGAAGGGCTTGATGCAGATGATCAGTGGCGATGGGAGATAGCGGGCTTGCTTCATGATGTCGATTGGGATCAATGGCCTGACCAACATTGCAAAAAAATAATTGAAGAACTGGAGCACAGAAATATCGATCCGGAAATTATTCATGCGATCGCTTCTCATGGTCCCAACCATTTTGGTGTAGAACCTGAAACCCAGATGGATAAAATGCTATATGCTTTTGATGAATTGTCAGGGTTGATTCATGCGTATTCCCTGATGAGGCCAAACGGCTATGAAGGAATGGAACTGAAAGGCGTGAAAAAAAGATTAAAAGAGAAATCTTTTGCCGCCAACGTATCGAGAGAAGAAATTGTGGATGCTTGTTTCAGGGCCGCAATTGAACCTGAAGATATTATTCGTTTTATAATTAGATATCAGCCTGAAGTTTCATTACATGGCTTGTAGTAAAGCAACTTTTAAGCGGTATTTCTATTTTGAACTAAATTATTTTCCTGTTAGTTTTCCTGCTCTTTTCTAAACTTTGATTGTAGCTCCTTTTTCAAATTATCTTCTACGTTCTTGTAATTGTAAGGGCAATGCCTGCAACCATTGCCGCAACAAAATCCTTTTTTCAAATGGAATTTTTTCGTAAGAACCATCAGGCCGGATTCGTCAAAATAAAAATCTATTCCTTCTTTAAATTCTTCATTCTTCATTTTCTTCTTTCAATAGTTTTTTAAGTTCATCGTCATTTTCATCAAGCTTTTCCGGCAATGAAAAGCATACATAAAAAATGCAGTTGCTTTTGGCGATGTCGAGTTTTTCATAGTGGGTTTTTATGGCTAACTCCTCTGTTAATTTTTCCATTTTATACACGTCGCCAATGTCTGCGATCACCGGCAGATCATAAAGCCGGATCACCAATTTGGTGAATTCATACAAGTCCGGTGAATCAGTTTTTAAATGAATTTTGGCGCCTGGTGTAAGGATTTGGTGATACAATCTCAAAAATTTTGGATAAGTCAATCTTTTTTTCGCTTTCGAAATTCTTAATTGCGGATCAGGAAAAGTGATCCAGATTTCTGACACTTCATCCTGCGCAAAATAATTAGTTAGCTTATCAATCTGCGTTCTTAAAAAAGCTACATTTTTCAAATCATTTTCCAACGCAAATTTTGCACCTACCCACAGCCGGTTGCCCTTAATATCCACTCCAATAAAATTTTTATGCGGGTATAATTTCGCCAGCCCTATCGCATATTCACCCTTACCACAGGCCAGCTCAAGTACGATCTCATTTTTATTTTTGAAAAATTCGTTCCATTTTCCTTTTGCATTTTCAGGATATTCCAGCACGTTAGAAAACGTCTTTACCTCTCCAAATCTTTTTAATTTTTTTTGAGCCATAGGTTGCAAATGTATTGTTGAAAAAGATGCGGGAATAAATTTTTTTGTTTGGAGGCTGGTTCGACTTTTAGTAACAACTCATTGCATTAAATATAGGTTACCTTGCTATTAAGAAAGGCAAAAAAACAGTTAGAAAATTCTAAATTGACAAATCAAAGTTATAAAATGGTGATGCAAAATTTTCCTTGCAAAACAAAGAAGGCAACTTGCTTTTTTATTTTCCAAAAAATTAAAAAACCTTCTTTCGAAGGTTTCTTAATTTTAATAATTTTTGATAATTATCTTCTTCCGCCACCAATCACTACCCCAATTTTTGCGCCAAGGTACCCCATCTTGTCACCAACAAAATTATATTCAAGTCCCATCCGAAAATGACCATATTCAAAACCTCCCCGCGCCATAAAACCGAACTTAGAAGAAACAGGAATATGATCTAAAGCACTTTCATCGCTAAGATCCACACTTGCAAAAGTGTAGATTCCGGTTCCAACTCCTAAGAATGGTCGGAACCGGTTATTAGAAAAATAATAATCGCCTGTAGCGAGGTAAGAATAATTGGCTTTTGCATTCCCGGATTCGCCATCTTTGGAAACATTAGCCATTACGGCACCTTCCATACGCAAGCCAACAGAAAGCTCATCCATTATTGCATACTTGGGTTCGATTACAAATAATAATCCGGCTTTTGTTCCTGATCCTCCGGACTCTTGTGGAGATGCATATCCCAAACTTACATCTACCTTAAATTTTTTAAAAATACGCGAGTTAGTTTCTGTCTCCTGGGCCTTTGCCAGTTGAAAAATAAAAGCCGTCATTGCCAGCACCATTAACTTTTTCATGATTTTTGTTTTGCTTTTTAAATGTTTATTTTAATTAAAGAGTTCTTTTTCCTTTGACGGTAACTGTTTTGCCATTACTATCCTTAAAGATTCCATTGATCTCATCATTATTTAATGTTCCAACATTAGTTCCATCAGAATCAATCAATTTATTATTTACAATTGTTCCATCTTCATCATCTGTGTCCGTATCTCCATTTTTTCTAACAATAGCGCCCCACCGGTTTACAGCCCGTGATAAAATAAGATTAAATGTTCCATCTTCCGGTGCGGTGCTGTGATAACTTCCTTCATAACATTCAATTAAAGCCATCGATGCTTCTTTTGCAATCAGGAATTGAGCATTGGGGTGTCCGGGAATATTTGAAGAAGTAACTGTAGGATCAGTTCCATTTATGCCGACAGAAAAATTAATAGTAACAGATTGACCGTTAAGTGTGCCTGTAAAGGGAGCCACATAAGCCTGGTCAGCATTCCATGTGACAGTAGAGGAAAGTTCCAGCGAAACGCCATCAATTACGCAATATGCCTTTATGGCGGAACCATCATTTTGAATATCAAATTTAATGGTGCCAGTAGAGCCAATAATTATTCCTTTATATATTCCTTTGGAACTGATATCATTTGCGGCTTTGGCTTCCGGCGCAGCTACACATGAAGTACATTTGTAATAGCTGGTTTTTGTGGTATCTTTTTTACAACCAATAAATAAAAAAATACAAAAAATCACAAGGATTGCTGAATTAATAATTTTCATAAATAATGTTTTGGGTTAATGAAAAAACTAAAACGTAAACCTATAGAATGTATTCCCCATACACAATGTGATTATAGTAGTAAAATTTATAAAATGGAAAAATAGTCTATAACAGCCCGGTCTTTTTAAGAGCTTCGCTTCTGCAGTTAACCTGAAGTTTCCCATAAATGTTTCTGATGTGAGTGCGAACCGTATCTTCACTGATAAAAAGTTTTTCACCAATGTCTTTATACCTGAATCCCTGGGCGAGAAAATGGATAATTTCCTGCTCCCGGAAACTTAATGAATGAAATGAATCGTTGTGGGTATTTACATGACGGTTAAAGGCCTCCAACACTTTTCTTGCAATCTGGCTGCTCATGGGAGATCCGCCATTATTTAATTCTGTAATCGCTTCTGTAATTTTTTCTGAAGTTGTATTTTTTAAGATGTAACTACTGGCACCCGCCTTGATTGCTTTAAAGATATTTTCAGCATCATCAAAATTGGTAAGCATCATGCATTTTAAGTCAGGATGATAACCGCGCAATCTGTATAAACATTCAATACCGCTCATTCCGGGTAATTCGATGTCAAATAAACCAACTTCTATTTTTTTTGTTTCTAATATTTTACAAGCCTCCTCACCATTATTAAACAAAAGTATTTCTGCATCAGGAAAAGCTTCGGATATGATCTCAGAGAGATAATTGAGAACAGTTGAATTGTCTTCTATGATGGCTAGTGAAAACATGTATTCCAAAATTCGATTAAATATTGTGAAAATGAAATGTGATTAAAGTAGTATCATACCGATAAAGGAATATCGAAATAGACATCAGTACCACGTTCATCTGAATGTAATTTTACTTTTCCATTTAATAAACCCGTTCTGTATGTGTAATTTTTTAAACCATTTCCCTTGCTGATTTTAGTTAAATCAAAACCGCAGCCATTATCTGAAATTTTTATTAAGAGATGTTGACCGGACAGTTCTAATGTAATATTAATTATTGAAGAATTGCTGTGCTTTATGGCATTGTTCACTGCTTCTTTCACAAGCATTGCAATATTCTTTCTGCGGGTATTGGCAATATTGATGTCTTCAAATTTGTTGGGCATTTTTATGGAAAATTGTTTTCCTGAATATTCAAGAAGCTTACTTATCTGCTCTCGTAAATAGGCAAACATTCCAGACAAAGTGTCGAAATCCGGATTCATTGCCCATATAATTTCACTTACATTTTCTATTAGCTGTCTTGAAGTGTTTGAAATATCGCCTAATTCCTCGGAGGGGAATCTGCCAGCCTTCTTTCGCCTTTTTGCAGCTTCACTGATCAAAGAAATTTGTGTTAGCCCGGCTCCCAGGTCATCATGCATCTCTTTAGAAATTCTATGGCGTTCCTCTTCCAAAGCTTTTTCTTTTTCCAATGCGCGAATGCGGTTTTTCAATTTGAATTGAAAAGCCTTTTTTGTGATAAAAAAGACAGATAAAACTATTATAACAGCCATGCATATACGAAACCACCACCTGCTGTAAAAAGGAGGAAGGATTTGAATTGACAATGCCGCTTCGTCGCTTAATACATTATCGGAATTAGCGGCTTTTACCCTGAAAGTATATGTGCCGGGCGAAAGATTTGCATATCTTACTTCCTGCGAATTCCTTTCGATTGTCCAGTCTTGTTCAACGCCATCCAGTTTAAAATAATACCCTATTGAAGATGGATTCGTAAACTCAAGTCCCGTAAATTTGATGGTGATCGTATTTTCTTTATAGTTTGTCTTAAGGGTTTTTAAATATTCAATAGAAGGATATCCCAAATAAGGCTTGTCATTCACTTTTAAACCGGTGATCGCCACTTTTGGTTCGTATTGGTTGCTGGATATTTTAGCTGGGAAAAACCAGTTCAATCCTTGAATTCCACCAAAAAACAGTATCCCGTTTTTTGATTTTCCATAAGCCCCTGTATTGAATTCATTGCTTTGCAAACCAACTTCCTTGGTAAAGCATTTAAACACAATTTCAGGAAGCGGCTCATTTTTCACAAAAGATAAAATTCCTCTCGCAATTCCTTTATTGGAACTCACCCAGATCTCATTTTCATTCCTGACAATGCCATACAGATAATCATTTAATAAACCATTTTTTTCACCATAAAATTGATACTTGCCGCTGGGAACATGATAGGCAAGCAAACCGGTTTGTGAAGCAGCCCAAATAATCTGATGTTCAGGATCTCCCACTATGCAACGAAATCCATTTTCAGTAAAAAAAGATTTTTCTACTTTTTTTTGGTTGATATTTATTTTTTTTATTCCTGAATAAAGGGTACTTACCCAAAGAGAGTTATCAGAACATACAACACTCTCTGATACCGCAAATCGGAGAATATTTGAAAATGTGGTATGTGACCGGGAGGTTGTAACCTTGAACAATCCCAAATTGGTTGAAAGAAGAAGGAAATCTTTTTGTGGAAGAATATGAGTAATAACACAGCCAATGTCATTCTGCCTTAGAGGAACCGGGTGAAAAAAATACTTTTTGCTTTTTGAATGATATTCAATCAAAATGCCGTCATAACCGATCCAGTAAATCCCGTTTTTATCTTTTGCAATTGAATAAACAGTGCCAACGTATTTTTCGAAATCAATAATCCTGGGAGGAGGTAGTGGTTCGTATTGTAATGTGGACGGATCAAAAATATAAATCCACTTTTTAAAAGTTCCTAACCAGACCCTTCCATCATCCTCACAAAGTATTCCTTTGATGTATAAAGAAGTTAACGGAGCAGATTCATTTGATGGAAAACTATAAAAATTTGTCGGATTCAAATTTAATTTTACTACTCCGCCGCCTTCTGTTCCCACCCAAAGCAAATTGGAAGAATCAAAATAAAGGCAACGCATTTCAAGAATATTTTGTGATTTCGTCAACACATTGATGTTACAGGCAAACTCAATTTCATTCCCATTCTTCGCAGCATAATAAAGACGGCCATTAAGCGTTCCAATCCAGACTTTCCCTTTATTATCTCCCGTAATCGATATGTACGATGATTTATTTAAAACATCATTTTTATAGTCTCTCACCACTTTTGTAAAAGGATCAAAAGAAAAAACAGAATCGCGATTGAGAAGCCAGATTGTATTTTGACTGAAGCATCCTTCTTCAATATTTCTTCCACTTAAATATTGCTCCCACGATCTTTTTTGTTTATCAAAGCAAAACAAGCCCTGTTTTGAAGTTATCCAAAGTTTCCCGTTATTATCCGACATTCCAACAGAACTGGTAAAAGGATTTTTATCAAACCGGCCGGTAGGAAAATCAAAGCGCTGAAACACTTTTTCAATGTAATTATAGCTTAACAAACAAACTGCAGATTGAATAAACCAAATTGTATTTTGCAGTGTATCAATTTCTACAATTGATTTATTTCCCTGCATCCTTACACTGTCGCTGAATGGAATAATGTCGGTGAATTCCTGTGATGCCAAATCATACTGAACCAGATTCCTTTCTGTACTAAACCACAGACAATGCTTGTTGTCTGCGCCCATTTTATAATTAATATAAAATCCTCTTAAAGAATTTTTTGTTTGAGGATTGTTCCTGAAAACAGTGAAACTTTTTCCATCATAACGATTCAACCCGTCGCCGGTTCCAATCCACATAAATCCTTTCCAGTCTTTACAAATGGCATACACAGAATTTTGAGAAAGCCCTTGATCAGAATTAATAACAACTGCATTTCTGATCAACTGAGCAGAAACAAAATGAGAAAGAAAGAAAAAAAAACTGGTAATAAAAAATTTCCTTTTAATATCCCTGTTCATTAGCTTGGTAATTGTTTATAAAAATACACAACGAAAATGATTATTAATCCACCTTTTATCGTTTTAAAAATAATTTTTTTGAATTGGCAGTGAAATGATAAATAATTGCGTTCTTTAATTCTTCATCAACCCGCAGATGAATAAAATAAAAAGGAAGGTAAATAAAATAGAATCCACAAAATTGCGGCAAACTTATTGAATAAGAATAAAAGAAAATTTTAAAGCGAAAATAAAATGGCCACTCTAATTTACTGTTACGATGCTTATTGCAGTTGGTGCTATGGTTTTAGTGAAGTAATTAAAAATATCTTTTCTGAATACAAAAATCAATTGGATTTTGAAGTGCTTTCCGGCGGAATGATTTTGCCTGAAGAACCTGTATCCATCAACGCTACAGCGAAATACATTGAAGATTCCTATAAGCGGGTAGAAGAAATTACGGGAATTAAATTTGGCGAAGATTATTTATGGCATATTAAACATCCTGAAATCAGCGATTGGTTTCCGCATTCGGAAAAGCCGGCAATAGCTTTGTGTGTGTTTAAAGATTATTTTCCTGAAATGCAGGTGAGTTTTGCCACTGATTTACAATATGCGCTCCACTTTGAAGGCCGCGACCTGACTGATGATGAGGCCTACCGGCTACTTTTGGACAAATACAATATCCCGGAAGAAGAATTTTATGAAAAACTGCACGATGAGGAATATAAAGAAAAAGCGCATTATGAATTCGCACTTTGTAAACATTTAAATGTAAGGGGCTTTCCGGCTGTCTTTATTCAATTGACAGATTCAAAATTTTATTGGATCGCGGAGGGATATACAGATTATGAAACTTTGCACCAGAGAATAGAAAATGTATTGGCTGAAGCGGGAAATAATTTCAGCCATATGGCTTAAAACAAAAATTTAAATTTTTTATTGCTTTACTGGAATCTTACAGAAGAATACCACAAATGAATTGATGCAATTACTTGCTCCAGAAGATTTTTTTTATAGAAGTA
This sequence comes from Segetibacter koreensis, assembly GCA_044463445.1. GTDB lineage: Bacteria > Bacteroidota > Bacteroidia > Chitinophagales > Chitinophagaceae > Ginsengibacter > Ginsengibacter koreensis_A. Next base: position 3,390 of record JBIQMJ010000040.1, on the reverse strand, counting down.
TCGTTCTCAAATTCTTTGGTTAAAAGTTCAAGATTTTCCATATTTAATTTCTCAAATCGCATTTGGATAGTAAACCCTTCATTATTTTTATCAATAGAAAAATTAGAGAAATTCATAAAATCAAAATTTCCTATTCTATTTAAAATGCTGTGGGGATTCGCGTTTTCATTGGTTTCAATCCTTAAAGTCTTTTTGGTAAATTGTTTTTTTATTTTGTCTTCAAGAGGTTGTAGCGCCCAAAGAATTATCAAAGCAAAAATAGTGGTAATTCCTGCGGCAATATACATTCCGCCGCCGGTTGCCAATCCAATTGCGGCAACTGTCCATAATCCTGAAGCAGTGGTGAGCCCGCGGATTCTTCCATGACGCAAAAACAGGATTGTGCCGGCGCCAATAAAACCGATACCGCTGATCACCTGTGAAGCTACCCTGGATGGATCAAGCGTTACATATTTTGTACCTAAAACTTCAGAAAATCCATAAGCAGAAACCAGCATGATCAGGGCCGAACCGAGGCAAACCATCATATGGGTGCGCATGCCTGCAGCCCAATCTTTTCTTTCTCTTTCCAAACCGATCAGTGCCCCGAAGATAGCGGCCAGAAAAAGTCGAAACAATATTTCCTGCCATGGCAACATATCTTATTTTTTATCTGTTAACATCGCAATTTATCACACCCCTAAATTTGAACTTTTGAAATTTATTGGTGAACTTCTTCCATTAAATTTAATTCCATTTGCTGTAAAAACCTGAAAATCCCTTTCATGGTGCGAATGTCCTGCACTATCAATATTCCATTTTTACCTACCTGTTTCAGTTTGGCCTTATTGGTTTTGGTCTGAATAAAATCAAGAATTCTTTCAAAAGTCTTGCTGGTAAAATAAGGGGACTCGGGGTTGGCAATAAAAAAACATTTCAGAACGCCGTTTTTCAGAATCAGTTTCTCAAAGCCAAGGCTCAGCGCTATTCTACGGCAACGAACGGTTGTGAAAAGATCTTCAGTTTCATGAGGAACAGGGCCAAAGCGGTCGGCCAGTTCTTTATGCAAAGCTTCCAGTTCTTTTTCACTTTCGCAATTATCAAGCCTTGAATAAAGGCTTAATCTTTCTGTAGTACTTTCGACGTAACTATCTGGAATCAGAATTTCAAGATCCGTATCAATAGTACAATCCGAAACAAAATCATCCTCCTTCCGGATTTCTTCGCTGAACACTTCTTTAAATTCATTCCGCTTTAATTCACGAATGGCTTCATCCAAAATTTTTTGATACATATCAAAACCAATCTCTGCAATGAAACCACTTTGTTCTCCACCCAGCATATTTCCCGCACCACGAATGTCCAAATCGCGCATTGCAATCTGGAAGCCGCTTCCAAGGTCGCTGTATTGTTCTAAAGTAGTTAAGCGTTTACGGCTGTCAGTAGTTAATGTACTCATCGGCGGAGCCAACAAATAACAGAATGCTTTTTTATTACTTCTTCCCACTCTTCCGCGAAGCTGGTGCAGATCACTTAAGCCGAAATGATGCGCATTGTTTACGATAATTGTATTTACATTCGGAATATCAACCCCGCTTTCCACTATGTTGGTACAAATCAGAACATCATATTTGTGATCAATGAAATCAAGAATGGTCTCTTCAAGTTTTGCACCTTCCAGTTGCCCATGGGCGTAGGCAATGTTGAGATCCGGACATAAACCTTGTATTAAAGTTTTCATTTCCTGCAAGCCATGAACCCTGTTGTGAATAATGAAAACCTGTCCGCCCCTTTCCACTTCATAATAAATAGCGTCTCTTATAAAATCCTGGTCAAAAACATGAACTTCCGTTTGAATGGGTTGCCTGTTCGGCGGCGGAGTATTGATGATGCTGAGATCGCGCGCACCCATCAGGCTGAATTGTAAAGTTCTTGGGATAGGCGTGGCCGTTAGTGTCAAAGAATCTACAGTTGTGCGAAGCTGTTTTAATTTTTCTTTCGCCGCTACGCCAAATTTTTGTTCCTCATCAATCACCATTAATCCGAGGTCTTTAAACTTCACTTCTTTGCCAAGTAAGGAATGAGTTCCTATGATAATATCAATTTTCCCTTCCTGCAATTTTTTGAGTGTTTCTTTTTTTTCTTTTGATGTTTTGAAACGGTTAATATAATCAACTGTTACAGGAAAATCGGCTAACCGGTCACTGAATGTCTTAAAATGCTGGTAGGCCAGAATAGTAGTAGGAACCAGGACCGCTGCCTGTTTCCCGTCGAGATTGGTTTTGAAAGCAGCGCGTATGGCCACTTCAGTTTTCCCAAATCCCACATCACCGCAAATTAACCGGTCCATTGGTGATTCCTTTTGCATATCGGCTTTAACATCAGTAACCGCTTTGCTTTGGTCGGGCGTATCTTCATAAAGAAAAGAAGCTTCCAATTCTGTTTGCAGGTAATTATCCGGCGAATGTGCAAAGCCTTTATGGCTCTTTCTTTCAGCATATAATTTGATAAGATCGGTAGCAATGTCTTTTACCTGCTTTTTGGTTTTATCTTTCAGTTTATTCCAAACATCACTTCCCAATTTATTCATCTTTGGCACCGTTCCTTCCTTTCCGCTGTATTTGCTGATCTTGTGAAGAGAAGAAATATTTACATACAGAAGATCTCTGTCTTTATAAAGAATGCGAACAGCTTCCTGCATTACGCCATTGGTTTCAATCTTCTGCAAGCCACTAAAGACGCCAACTCCATGATCAATATGAGTAACATAATCTCCGGGTTGCAATTCGCGAAGCATTTTTAAGGTAAGCGCTTTGTTTTTGCTGAAAGCCTGTTTCACCCGGTATTTGTGATAGCGCTGAAAAATTTCATGATCGGTGTAGCAAACGATCTTCAGATCATTATCCACAAAACCTTCATGGATAGAAACAGGAATGGGAACAAAATTGATTTCCGTATTCTGATCCCTGAAAATGGAATGCAACCTTTCCAATTGCTTTGGATTTTCAGCAAAAATGAAAAGGTTGTATTTTTTAGATTCAAAAGCTTTCAGGTTTTCTATCAATAAATTGAATCGCCTGTTGAATGCCGGTTGTTGCTTTATCGAAAATTGAATTTCATCATTGGAAAAAAACCGGCTCTTTCCAAATTCAATGGTAGGGCGTTCTCCAATCTGTTTTTCCAAAACGTCAGCATAAACAAAATCTTTTTCAGATAAATCTTTTACTTCATTCAGACCACCTTCTTCATTTGCGGTTGATTTCGGCGGATTGGTAATTGATTCTTTCAAATCTTGTCCCTGCTGCTGAATAATTTGTTTTATAAATTCCCAGTCTTCACTCCAAATCACCGTGTTTTCAGGCAAAAAATTCAATAGTGAAACTTTCTCCCCACTGGAAAATTGCGTTTCAA
>JBIQMJ010000039.1:0-18984 GCA_044463445.1 Segetibacter koreensis | reverse complement strand
GTTGCCACCGGTGATTTTACCATCTGGCAATTTGATCCGCAGGTGGAAGGTTCATTGAGTTTTCCTCCGGTCAAAAAAGGAAACTGGACAGAAATCAGCATTGATCATCGTTTGAGTGTGATGGGTGATTATATTTTTGACTGGGAGCCTGTAAATAATAATTTCCGGTTGTGGGAATTTGATTTGGAAAGTGAAACCGGATTGAAAGGCCCATTGCAACAAGGAACATTACCGGAACAGATCACCGCAGACACTTCACTCACCTTTATTGAAACTTTGATTCCGGTAAATATTCAGTTTACTGATAAGCCCGGTACGATTGATTTCATGCGGGATAAAATAGAGCATGTGATTTATTACATGATTGAAAACCGTTCATTTGATCATGTCTGCGGATGGCTTTATGAAAAGAATGAACCCTTTCATCTGGTTGGCCCCGAAGGCCCTTATCGTGGTGTGGATGAAAATTTCAAAAATACATTTCGTGGAAAGGAATACACCATTACGAAATATAACGACGGTAAACTCAGCGGGGACATCAATCTCGATTTAGATCAGCAAGATCCCTATCATGATAATTCTGATGTGCTGCGCCAAATGTTTTTTCCCGACATTAATAATTATTTCAACAAAAAGCAACCCGACATGGGTGGGTTTGCCTGGAACAATGGTACTGCTGAAGTGATGCAGGGGTATACGCCCGAACAATTACCGGTTCTCAACGGACTTGCAAAAAATTATGCCATCTCCGATGATTGGTTTAGTTCTACACCCAGCGGCACCACCGTAAACAGAGCCTTTTCTCTTACTGGCTCTACATTGGGCAGATTGAACAATTTCCAGAATGGATCAGAATACCTGGAATGGTCACAGTATCCGCACAGGCCTTCCATCTGGAAAGTGATGTGGGCCAACGGGATCAGAGATTTCAAAATATATAATTCAGTGGAATGGATAGAGTGCCAATATACTTACAACCTGTTCCTGAAAGGGCAGATACCGAGTATAGACAGTCCGTTTGTTGTGGGAAATTATGTACCGCAACTCAACCAGTTTTTTGACGATCTGAAATACAGTACCCTACCCAAATTTTCTTTCCTGGAACCTAAGTGGGTAACTTTTACCGGATCTACTTCCTATCATCCCGGCAATGACCTGATTCCCGGCGAAAGGGAACTTAATGATATTTTCACCGCTTTGCAAAGCAGTCCTCTTTGGGAAAAAACATTGTTAGTGATCACCTTTGATGAACACGGCGGACTGCCCGATCATGTGCCGCCTCCTTATGCAGCAAAGCCCTGGGCAAATGATTCTTTTGATGGCTTTACATCAGACATCATGGGCGTCAGGATTCCAACTATTCTGATATCTCCTTATATTACTTCCAACACAGTTTTCCGTTCTGATACAGGTACCTCTTACGATTCCACCTCCATACTCAGTACGTTGCTCAATTGGATGGGTATTCCGAAATCAAGATGGGGATTGGGAGAGCGAACCAATCAGTCGCCAACTTTTGAAAGTGTATTTTGTGAACCACGACCACGCACGGATAAAGTGATTCCCGATCTTCCTTATGATAAAAATTTTCCGAAGGCATCCGCTTCGGGAAGCCTGGCAGCCTTGCATAGGCCGGTACTTCCCATTCACGACCTGCACCGATTGATGGTTCCCGGGATGATTGCCAACATGACACCCAACCTGGATGCAACAGAAAGGAAAAGGATTACGAATGATTTGTTGAATAATGCAGGCAGTTTGCAGGAGCTTCATCAAAGATTGGAAGAAATTCATCGGGAGCATAGACGTTGATTAAAACAGTTTGAACTTTATTATCCTTCTTTTGCAACGAAGGATTTTTTTGAAAATAAAAATATTCCCCTTTTTGTTTTCTTACTGGCTGTCAAGCCCTTTAATACCGCTGTTTTTTTAAAAAAGGAGGCTCCTGTAGAAACAGGAGCCGTACCAAAACTAACTGCTTATGAGAATGCAAAGATCACTCATTTATGCATTCCAATATTAATTTGAAAAAATTTTCAATTTTTTTAAATGGGAAATATTCTAAGATATTTTTTTAAAAGCCAATTAAAGAATATTATAAAAAATAAAAGTTTTTTATTTTTTTCCTGCAATAACCTTTAATTTTTTGGCACTTTTATAAATTTAGTAACGCTCTGCACAGTTTTAGAAACCTGCGCAGGAGGATGGCAATAATTCACTTTATTAATCTATATTTGATGCATCAATCTTATCAAACAACTACTTTTCAATGGAAAGTTTTCTAAACGCTGCTGTTATCTGGATCATCATAGGATTCGTCTTATTTCTTCTGGAGTTTGTGTTGCCTGGATTGATACTTTTCTTTTTTGCAGTGGGAGCGTGGATCGTAGCCATACTTTGTCTTTTCTTAGACCTGGGTATCAATGAGCAATTAATTATCTTTTTAGCCAGTTCAATCGTAACCATTTTATTGCTAAGAAAATGGATGAAAAAGATATTATGGCAAAGAAAACATTCATCGGAGCTTTTGGAAGATGAGTTTTTGGGTAAAACAGCCAAAGCTGAAACGGCTATTTCACCAGGCGAAAACGGTAAAGTAGATTTCAAAGGAACCACCTGGCAAGCCGCTTCTGACGATATTATCGAAAAAGGTGAAAATGTAATTATTATAGGAAACGAAAGTATTTTATTACACGTAAAATCAACCAAAAAGTTATGACTGCATCAACGATCATCCTGGTATTTGTAATTCTCTTTTTATTCGTAGCATTTTTATCCACTTTCAAAGTAGTGCCGCAAAGGTCGGTTTACATCATTGAAAGATTGGGCAAATTTAACCGGGCACTCGAAGCTGGTTTTCATATTTTAATTCCTTTTATTGATAAAGTAGCTTACAAGCAAAACCTGAAAGAGCAGGCAATAGATGTAGCCTCGCAAATATGTATTACGAAAGATAATATTGCAGTGGAAGTAGATGGTATTTTATACCTGCAGGTAATTGATCCGCAAAAAGCTTCTTATGGAATTGATAATTATAAATTCGCAGTAATTCAGATTTCACAAACCACGATGCGAAGCGTAATAGGCAAAATGGAACTGGATAAAACTTTTGAAGAGCGGGAAACTGTGAATGGAACGATTGTAGAAGCGGTTGACAGAGCCAGCGGCCCTTGGGGAATTAAAGTGTCACGATATGAAGTAAAAAACATTTCACCACCGCAAAGTATCAAAGACGCAATGGAAAAGCAAATGCGCGCCGAGCGTGAGAAAAGAGCATTGATCGCAGAATCCGAAGGCGACAAACAGGCCAAAATAAACCGCGCTGAAGGTGAAAAACAACAGACCATCGCTTTGTCGGAAGGCGAAAAGCAAAGAAGAATAAACGAAGCCAGCGGAAAAGCTTCTGAAATTGAAATGGTAGCCGTAGCCACTGCAAAAGGCATCAGGGAAATAGCACAATCCATCAATGAAGAGGGTGGCCTGAGTGCTGTAAACCTGCGTATTGCAGAACAATATCTTAACGAATTTGGCAAACTGGCGCAGACAAATAATACGATGATCGTTCCTGCAGATCTTTCTGATATTGCAGGCGTCATATCAAGCGTGACTTCTGTGATAACTAAAACGAAAACCGAGCTACCGCCTTTAAAGAAATAAGTTTTTGCCAAAAAGTATTGCAGTAAACAAAGAAATAACTCTAATTACTGATTGTGTTGGTAAAAGAATACTCTTGCCTCCCGCAGCGCAATCATCCACTTATGCCGTAGATTAAAAGAAATTTCTGAACGGCCGTGTCCTGCATTTATTTTGATAATAATCATGGCGCAAGTGAGACGTTCAGCATACCTATTTTAGAATGAAAAGCAATTAATAAGACCCGACAAATACTACGATATTTAACGTTAGCTTTGATAGACCAATATCCTTCAGCAATACCAGCGTTCATCAATGGAATACCAATAAAATAAAGGATATAATCCCAAAACACAACTTCATGCAACCCATAGTGACTTCAAAAACACGAAGGATAGAATCCATTGATGTACTCAGAGGGCTGGTAATGGTTATCATGGCGCTTGACCATGTAAGAGATTATTTCCATCCATCCGGCGACCCGCTTGACCTGGCCACTACCACCCCGATTTTATTTTTCACCCGGTGGATTACTCATTTTTGTGCGCCTATATTTGTTTTTCTTTCAGGTACCTCTATCTATTTACAAAGCTTGCGTAAAACAAAAAAAGTGCTGCAATCTTTTTTGATAAAACGCGGGCTTTGGCTGATCTTGATAGAGATCGTTGTTATCTCATTTGCATGGACTTTTAATCCGCATTATAATATCATTATATTCCAGGTGATATGGGCTATCGGCATTAGTATGGTACTACTTGGCCTGCTGGTGCGTTTGCCCTTCAACGTTATTTTTATCACAGGATTAATCATTGTGTTTGGACACAACCTGCTGGATATTCCGGAATCAGCTCCTGGATTTGAGGCTGGTTTCTGGTGGGACTTATTGCATCATGGTTTTTTTGCGGCGTACCCGATCAGTCCATCTCATGTTTTGCTGATCCTTTATCCATTTGTGCCCTGGCTTGGGCTGATGATGCTGGGCTATTGTTCCGGCCTGTTCTTTTCACAAAAATTTACTGTTGAGCAAAGAAGAAAAATACTGAACCGTATTGGTATTGGCTTAATTGTTTTATTTATTGCACTTCGTTTTACAAACGGGTACGGAAACCCTGAGCCGTGGCACGTTCAAAAGCATGGTATGTTTACATTCCTCTCATTTATTGACGTCCAAAAATACCCTCCATCGTTATTGTATTTGTGCATGACCATCGGGCCGGCTTTTCTATTGCTGTCGCTTTTTGAAAAAATAAAAAATGGTTTTACAGCAGCAATAAAAATTTATGGCAGGGTTCCGTTTTTTTATTATGTCCTTCACCTTTATGTGATCCATATTGTCTCTGCGGCTTTTGTTTTCATCAAGGGACATTCCTTAGCGGAAGCAACCACTATCAATGCCGATTTGCCCTTTTACTTTTTAGCTGCAAAAGATGGTTACAGCCTTGGGGTAGCCTATATCGTTTGGATCGCTGTGGTGATAGCCCTCTTTCCTTTGTGCAGATGGTATGATCATTATAAAACCCATCACAAAGAAAAATGGTGGTTGAGTTATTTGTAAAAAGGAAAAACAGAAAATGCTGATCTTATCTTTTTAAACCCTCTGAAGCGCAGGGGGCCACTTATGCCGTAGATTAAAAGAAATTTCTGAACGAACGTGTCCTGCATCAGCACCAGAGTCGTGAGTAGAGATACGGCTTGGGAGAAGTTAGATAAAAAACAAAAATTGCCCGTATTTGTTCATTTACTTTCCTTTATAAAAATTACCCCATACTTAAAGCCTGAATGGGCGCCATATACCAAACGATGGGGCAGCCATCGTTAGTAGGAAGAAAAAACCAACTTTTGGAAAGTTCTTTAAACTGTTATTTAAGTAAGTAGAAATCTCCCCACCTTTCCAAAAGTTAATTTCTGATTCTTTCTAAACAATACCTATCTTTATAATGCCTGCGCACGAAGCATGATTAAATTTTGTACAGATTATTTCCAGAGACTTAGTATCTTTTGCAATTAGTTTACGATAAAACTTCATCTTGGTTCATAATTGCTAATAGGTAATTTCAGGCTACAATTAATTCCCTCCTGCTTTGCAAACGGCACCTGGACAAAATTCAAAAAATGAAAAATCTTACTCAGATCACTGATCCGGTATTTATTAAACCGGCAAAATATTCTGCCATTGATCTGTTCTTTCTCAGGTTCATCCGCGACGAAAGGGACCTACCTTTTGTGTATCTTACATTGAGAATATCACTAACACTTATTCCCCTGGGGATATTATTGTATATGCCTTTTATCCAGGGATGGACTTGGTGGGCGGTTGCGGCAGCCTATGCTTATCTGAATAACTTTGTGTTCAAAGGCCCTTTTGGACTGATGCTTCATTGTACCAGTCACCGGGTTTTCTTTAAAAAGAAATATTCTTACCTGAATTATTACCTTCCCTGGGTAGTAGCGCCTTTTTTTGGCCATTCGCCGGAAACCTATTTTACTCATCATATCGGCATGCATCATGCAGAAAATAACCTGGAAAATGATGAGAGCAGCACCATGCCTTTTCAAAGAGATTCCATAAAAGATTTCTCCATTTATTTTGGAAAGTTTTTAGTAAGGGGCGTTTATGATCTGGCGAAGTACTTTTTTTATAGAAAAAGAAAGAAGTTGATGTTCCGCTCTGTTCGCGGCGAGTTGCTGTTTATTTTGTTTTGTGTGGCCTTATGTTTTGTAAGTATAAAAGCAACCCTGTGGGTTTTTATCATTCCTATGTTTATCTACAGGCTGGTGGCTATGATGGGAAACTGGGCGCAGCATTCTTTCATTGATGCTTCTGATCCGGGAAATGAATATAAGAACAGCATTACCTGCATCAACACCAAATACAACCTGAAGTGCTGGAACGATGGCTATCACATCAGCCACCATGAAAAACAAAGTATGCACTGGACAGAACATCCTGTTTATTTTCAAAAGACGCTCAACAAATATGTGACCAACCATTCAATCGTGTTTGATGGCATTCATTTTCTTCATGTCTTTATGTGGTTAATGAGAAAGCGTTATGATCTCCTCGCAAAAAATTTTGTAAGTCTCGATAATAAATATCCCACCTCCAAAGAAGTGGAAGATTTTCTGAGATCAAGAACAAAAAAAATCCGGACTGTTTGAAAGGTAGAATTGTAACCGATTTTACTTCGCTTTCCGGATGCCGGATTTGGTTTTATTGAATTAAAATCATTGATTTTTCAGGTAAACAATTTCAACAAATAAGTTGAATCCGTTTTGGAAAAAAATTTCCATAACCGTATTTTATTTTTTTCTATAGATTTTTGAAATCTTTTCCTGAACTTTAATAAAACCTTTTTTAAAGTGAAAGTAAAATTCTACGGAGTAAGAGGCTCTTTGCCTGTTTGCGGAAGGGAATTTGAAAAATACGGTGGTAACACTTCCTGCTTCAGGATCTTTCGCGAAAAAGCGAACAGGATCGCTATTTTGGATGCCGGAACCGGCATCAGGAATTTGGGAAAAGAAATTGTAGAAAAGGGCATCCACCAGGAAATAATTAATATTGTTTTTTCACACTTTCATTGGGATCATATACAAGGGTTTCCTTTCTTTTTGCCGGCTTACAATCCTTTGCAAAAGATAGGCATCATGGCCATGGGCAGGCGTGGAAAAGTCACTGACCTGAAAGGCATATTTTCCAAACAAATGCAGGAAGAATATTTTCCGATTCAAATGGAAAAAATGGGCGCCCAGTTTGAGTTTTTATCTTATGGAGACAAAGAAGTGATCCAGGGCGCAAGGGTAACCTCCATTCCTCAATTTCATAAACAATCCGGTGGTTCTTATGGTTTTAGGTTAGATGATGAAGGCGTTTCACTAGTGGTGTGTACCGATCTTGAACATATCGACGGTATAGATAAAGATATTGTTGAATTTGCAAAAGATGCGGATCTGTTAATTCATGACGGACAGTATACCAATGAAGAATATGAAAAGAAATTTAGAGGCTGGGGCCACAGTACCTGGGAACACGCTGTAGAAGTAGCTATAAAAGCCAATGTAAAAAGGCTGATCATTACCCATCATGATCCTGATCACAATGATGCTTTTTTAGATGATCTTGAAAAAAAATGCCGGAAAATTCTTCCCAACGCTTTATTTGCCAGGGAAGGAATGGAAGTAGTGGTTTGATCCATCCAATTCTTTTAAAAGAGGTGACACCTTTCAAAAAGGTGTCACCTCTTAATTTATTTTCCAATTCTGTATAACCTTCCCTGATCCGTAATTGCATATAGCGCGCCATCTTTGCCTTGAGTGATGTCCCTGAATCTTTGCGATTCGTCTGCCAGCAATCTTTCTTCTCCTACTACTTTATTTTTTTCTATAACAAGCCTGGCAATGTGGGTAGCGCTCAGTGAAGCCACAAATAAATTATTTTTCCATTCCGGTATGGCATCACTGCTGCAAAAGGTAATGCCACTTGGCGATATTACCGGGTCCCAATAATATACAGGCTGTTCCATGCCTTCTTTTTGCTGAATGCCATCGCCTATTTTTGATCCGCTGTATTCGATGGCATAAGTAATAATGGGCCATCCATAATTTTTGCCGGGCCGGATGAGATTGATTTCATCCCCGCCACGCGGACCAAATTCTGATTCCCAAAGATCGCCAGTAGCCGGGTTAAAGGCGAGACCCTGAACATTCCTGTGGCCGTAAGAATAAATCTCGGGCCTGGCATTTGCCTGGTTCCAAACAGGATTGCCCGGAGCAGCTTTTCCATCCGTGGTGATACGGATAATTTTTCCGAGAGAAGAATTCAGATATTGTGCCTGGGGCCTTGTTTCCAGGTCGGAACGCTCGCCCGTGCTGAAAACAATATTTCCGGTTTTGTCAAAAAGAATGCGCCCGCCGTAATGCAGATTGCTGTTATGGGCGGGTGTGGCCCGGTAGATAACTTTTACATTCTGAATCGTTTTTTCATCATCGGCCAATTTGCCTTTGGCAATAGCGGTAAGATTTCCATCTGGCTCGTTTTGAGAAAATACCCAATAGACCATCCGGTTGTTGGTGAAATCGGGATCAATGGTAAGGCCTAATAAACCGCCTTGTCCTGAAGAATTCACTTTGGGCAATCCGGTGATGACTTCGCTCAAAGTCCCATCCTGCGAAGCTATGCGCATGTCGCCTTCTTTTTCAGTTATCAGAAACCGACCGTCTGGAAGAGCCGTGATGCCCCAGGGCCTTTGTAATTGACTGCTCAATATTTTTACCTGGTAAGGCGTAGTGGTTTTCACCGCAGTGATCCGGGTTTGGCCCGCAAAAGCGGGCTTATAATCAGTGTTGGGTTTTTTGGTCTCAACAGAAGGGTAGGTGGTATCTGACGCAGATGCCTGTACAATTCCGTTTCCAGGCGAACTGCATGATAACATCATCATTGCGATGGTGGCGGCAATGCCGGTGAATTTTGTAGTCATTATATTTAATTTTTTTGTTAGAATTTAAAGTGTTTAAGATACAAATTATTTGGCAACTACTTACATAATTTCCTATATAGGTGTCAATTATTTTGTAGGAGAATTGAAAAATTTTTGAAATAACTACGCTTTCCGTAGTCCTGTCAACATGGAATAAAATTTCCGATCTTAAAATTGATGATAACTCTATAATTTAAGTTCCTCTTTTAATAACTGTCTTTGCGGGAAATAAGCGATCTAAAAGGATATTCAGATTGGAAGAGTTACCTTCAATAATGAAAATAAATGAGTATGAATTTTAAAAACAAAGTTGCTATAGTTACCGGCGCCGGTCAGGGAATTGGTTTTGAAATTTGCAGAAGGCTTGCTATGCAAGGTGCACAGGTCATTTTAAATGATATCAATGAAACCCTTTCCAGTGAGGCAGCAGCAGCGATCAATGTAAATGCTGAATATAAATGCATCTCTTTTCCAGGAGATGCAGGCGATATCATCTTTATTCAAAAAATGGTTGATGAAACGGTAAAGCAATTTGGAAAAATTGACATCATAATTGCCAACGCAGGCATCACGCTTTTTGGAGATTTCTTTGCCTATTCTCCTGAAGCATTTTCAAAAGTATTACAGCTAAATCTTGGAGGAACTTTTTTCCTGGCACAAGCTGCTGCCAAACAAATGAGAAAACAGTTAAGCGGCGGCTCTTTGTTATTTACTTCGTCTGTTACCGGCCACCAGGCGCATAAAGATCTGGGGGTGTATGGCATGACAAAAGCGGCCCTCGAAATGCTGGCAAAAAACCTGGTGATAGAAATTTCAAAATATAAAATCAATGTAAATGCGATTGCTCCGGGAGCCACCTTAACTGAAAGAACTATGAACGATCCGGGGTATGAAAAAACCTGGTCAGAACTAACACCGATGGGCCGCCCGGCTACCGTAACTGATATAGCCAATGCTGCGCTGTTTTTTGTTTCTGACGAGGCAAAACACATAACAGGGCAGAGCTTGATTGTAGATGGAGGATGGACTTGTATCAGCCCTTCTCCATTTTGATCAAAAAATAACCGGAACTGGAAATCAAATTCCTAAAGGGTTGTTTACTGATTGTAATATCATAAGTACCTTTACCGGATAACGGAATTAAAATGATTGAATCAAGCCCTTTAAAAATTGCCACATTCGCCAATGGCTGTTTTTGGTGTGCCGAAGCGGTCTTCCAGGAATTAAAGCTGAAAAATGTAAAACGAAATTAGATGCCAGTGGTATTTTTGATGCGCCCATCGTTACCACGATAGAACCATTCTCGGTTTTTTATACTGCCGAAAATTATCATTCCAATTATTACAAAAGAAATCCTTCGCAATCCTATTGCTATCATGTGATCAGGCCTAAAATGGAAAAATTTAAAAAGATATTTGGGGACAAGATCAAACCAGGAAAATGATTTAACCGGCAATATTCCATCTTGCAGAAATATGTACAGAAGTATTCACCAGGGTATTCATAAATCTTTTTTCTCCTTTATCTGATAGATAATATACTGATGATATACGGCAGGGAAAAATTTCTCCTGATTTTTTGATACCTTTTATTTCTGCCTTTGCGATCCCTTTCTCATTTCTTTTTTCAATAAAAGAAATATACGAGTCGTCATCGGTTTTAAAGAAATCAGGCGATCTGAGACTTTCTATTTCTTCGGGACGAAAGCCGAAAAGTTTTGAAAATTTTTCATTGAATTTAATGATTTGGTCATCCATGCCACTGATATACATTGGGTGAAAAGCATTGTCATATACAGCATCATATAATTGCGCTGTTGAAATGAATTCGGGAGCAGAATTTCTGCTGATTTCCGGAGCAGAATTAGATTTTTGCCTTCCATTTGTAGTAACGAAAGGATCCTGCCCGGGATTGCAGGGATAAATCATTGTTGCGATTTTTTGAGGTTAGTCTTTCAAAATGCAATTACCATGCTATAATTGATAAATATCAGTATTTTAACATCCGGGGAGTAATTTAGAAAATCAAATAAAGAAAATTGACATTTTAAGAATTCAACCTGACTCTTCTTAATTCAAGTAAATTTAAGCCGTTAGGAACAAAATTTTTTACGTAAGGTTGTACCAGCCAAATTACCATGTCGTACCACAAAGGTACAACCGGCGCGTCTTTCATCATTAGCTGGTCTGCCTGCCGGTAAATTTTATACCGGACGCTATCCTCTTTTTCTGATAAAGATTTTTCATATAATTTATCAAACGCTGGATTATTGTATCGTGTGTAATTGGGAGGCGCCGGATTTTTTCCGTAAAAAACACTTAAAAAATTTTCGGCATCCGGATAATCTGCTATCCAGCTACCTCTGAAAAATAATGCTTCTGATTTGGCAGTTTGTTCAAGCAGCAAACTTTTTTGTACCACTTCCACATTTATAGTGATTCCTATTTGTTGTAATTCGTTGGCAATATAGCTGGCAAGATCAGCATACAAGGGCACTGTAAGCAACTTAAACGGTGGCAGGCCAACACCATTCGGATATCCTGCTTCCTTCAGAAGCTGCAGAGCTTTCTGGGGATCATAATGATAACCTTTTACAGCCGCAGAGTCAAAAGAAGGAAATGCCGCCGGGATAAACCCGCTTTCTGCAGGGATACCGATAGAGTTGCGGATGTAAAGGATCATTTTTTTCCTGTTGAATCCATAATTGATGGCCTTGCGGATTCTTATGTCTTTTAAAGGGGAATTTTTTACTATCGGAAGGCTGCTATCGCATAAGAATCCCAAATATTCGATCGTGAGCGCCGGATGCTTTACCAATACAATTTTGCCTTTCCATTCCTTGCGCAATACGCCTGCCTTGGTAAGTACTTCATCCTTAAAAGAAGGATCAATTTCATTTACAAAATCCAATCGTTTTTGTTGAAATTCTAAAAATTCTGTGGCTTTGTTTTGCAGGAATGTCACTTTGATTCCATTAAGATAAGGAAGCCTGTGGCCGGCACTGTCCTTTTCAAAATAAGCCGGATTTTTTTTAAGTATCAGCGCTTGCCCTTCTTCCCAGGCTACCATTTCAAAAGGCCCGGTGCCACAGGGATGCCGGCGAAAATCTTTTCCATATTTTTCCACTACTTCCCTGGGGATCACTGAGCAATATTGCATGCTCATTACTCCCAATATCGGGTGGAAGGGTTTTAATAATTTTAACTGAAACGTAGTGTCGTCAATGGCTTTGAAAGGCTCTGTGGTATCCACGCGGCCATTGAATATCCAGGCGCCGCTGCTTGCGGTACTTTTATCAAGGATGCGTGAAAAACTATACACCACATCCGCCGCAGTCATTTTTCTTCCTTTACCGTTGGGAAAAGCAGGGTTGTCCTGGAAATACACATCATTGCGAAGATGAAAAGTGAAGGTGAGATTGTCGTCAGAAATATCCCAGCTTTTGGCGAGCGAGGGCACCAGGCTCAAATTATTATCTATTTGAACAAGTGTATTATAGATCTGGTGAACCGCCCACATAATAGATTGGTTTTTGGCGAAGGCGGGATCCAGTGTAGCAATACCGGATTGTTCATTGTACCGGAAAATATTTTTGTCATTATTGTGATGCGAACATGAAGAAATCAGTACCATGAAAAATAAAAGAGAAAAGAGAAATGGCCGCTTTGATATTTTTGTCACAGGAAAGGAGATTTGTTTTTTTAACTTCATCTTTGTCTATAAAAAAATAAATTTAGTAAATGAAAAAGATAATTCTTGTTATAAGTTTATTACTTATGGGTTGGAGTGTACCGAAGGCACAGAAATTTACACATGCAGACACGCTTCGTGGCAGCAATGGCCCCGGAAGGATTTGGTGGAATGCTACAAAATATGACCTGCATGTAGATTTTGATTTGAACGACAGCACCATCAGCGGGTATAATGTGATCAGCTATCAGCCACTGATGAAAGATCATGCACGATTTTTTCAAATTGATTTGCAGGAACCAATGGAAATGGATTCGGCTGTTTTAGAAACAGGCTCAATTAAATATCCTTTGAACAAAACAAGGTTGTCATTTACCAGGGAAGGGAATGCGTTTTTTGTATATCTTCCGAAAGAAGCGCCGGTTATGGTTCGCAAGCATGATATCAATACGATCCTGATCACTTCTAAAAATTCAGGAGTAGAAAAGAAAATTAAGATTGATACCGTTTCCAATTTAATTATTTATTATCATGGAAAACCCCGGATTGCAAAAAAAGCGCCCTGGGACGGAGGCTTTGTTTATAAAAAAGACCAATCAGGAAACCCATGGGTAGGTGTGGCTTGCCAGGGATTAGGGGCCAGCGTTTGGTATCCATGTAAAGATTACCAGGCGGATGAGCCCGACAGTGCGGAAATGCATTTCGGTGTTCCTTCTGATTTGATGTGCATCAGTAATGGAAGGCTTAGGAACATTGATAGCAGCAGCTATGGCAAAAGCGTGTATACATGGGCGGTAGTAAATCCTATCAACAATTACGACATTACTTTTTACATTGGCAAATTTGTACATTTCGGTGAAATGTATAAAGGAGAAAAAGGGAATCTTACTATGGATTACTGGGTGCTTGATTCAAACCTGGCAAAGGCGAAGGATCAGTTTAAAGATGCACCAAAGATGATGAAAGCTTTTGAATATTGGTTTGGCCCATATCCTTTTTATAAAGATGGTTACAAATTAGTGGATGCGCCTTACCTTGGAATGGAACATCAAAGCGCGGTCGCTTATGGGAATCATTATGAGAACGGATATCTCGGGCGCGATTTGTCTGGCAGCGGACGGGGAATGAAGTGGGATTTTATCATCGTGCATGAAAGCGCGCATGAATGGTTCGGGAATAATATTACTTCCAAAGACCTGGCTGATATGTGGATCCATGAATCGTTTGCCAATTATGCCGAAGCGTTATTTACGGATTATTATTATGGAAAAAAAGCAGCCGATGACTATGTGATTGGTGTGAGAAAAAATGTAAGAAATGACAAACCGATCATCGCGCATTATGGAGTGAATGAAGAGGGGAGTGGGGATATGTATTACAAGGGGGGAAATATGCTTCATACTATCCGGCAAATCATTAGCAATGATGAGAAATTCAGAAATATTCTTCGAGGATTGAATAAAAAGTTTTATCATCAAACTGTTACAGCCAAACAGGTTGAAGATTATATCAATCAACAATCAGGGATTGATTTTTCAAAAGTTTTTAAGCAATATCTTACAAGCACCGAAGTGCCAATGCTCGATGTAAAGTATGTAAAAGGAAAAGCTTTTTATAAATGGAATAATATTATTGACGGTTTTAATATGCCTTTGAAAATTTATGATCAGAAAGGAAAATCTTATATTATTCGTCCAACTAATCAATTCAGGCCCGCTCCAAAAGGAGTCTCGAAAATTAAGCCCGATGAAAATTATTATATAACGTTGCATGAGATCAGTTAGTTGAAACTTATCTTCGAATTAATTCCAAATAAAAATCTTATTTATTTCTTTGTTTACTGTACTTTGCTTTAATGTCAACAAAATTATAAACGCTACTTTAACCGCTTTAATTCTGTTATGTCTCAGGTAAGAAAACAAAGTATTGTTTCAACGGTTTTTGTGTATGCCGGACTTCTCATGGGCTTTTTCAGTACCTATCTTTTTACCAGGGAAGGCTCTGTGTTTACGCCATCGGAATATGGATTAACTGGTATTTTTATATCTGTCGGTAATATCATGTTTGCTTTTGCCAATCTCGGAACGATAGCAGTAATTTATAAATTTTATCCTTATTATAATGACAACCTGGCCAAAAAGAAAAACGACCTGCTCACCTGGACTTTGATGATAAGCATCATAGGCTTTTGTTGTGTAATTCTTGCAGGTGTTGTGTTTAAAGGGCTTGTGATCCGAAAGTTCGGCGGCAACTCTCCTGAATTTGTAAAATATTATTTTTGGGTTTTTCCGTTTGGTTTTTCTTTGCTTCTTTTTTCGATGTTTGAAGTTTTTGCATGGAATATCAGAAAATCAATCTTTACTACTTTTTTGCGCGAACTTTTTTTTAAATTAATTACGCTGGTACTTATTTTTTTATTGAGTTTTAAATGGATTAAAAGCTTCGACACATTTATTAAGATGTATGCCTTTAGTTATGGTGTTGTAGCGCTGGTTCTTTTAATTTATCTCATTTGGAAAAAAGAATTCTATATAACGTTTACCATTAGTCGCGTTACTAAAAAGTTTTATAAAAAAATGGTCTCGATGGCTTCGTTGATTTATGTGGGTAGTACTATTTATACTATTGCCATGTTCATAGATCAGATTATAATCATGTCGCTTTTGGGAACCGGACCGGTGGGGATTTTTTTGCTGGGGTTTAATGTGTCAGGGCTCGTTCAGGCGCCGCAAAGGGGCGCTGTTGCTGCATCTATACCTGTATTATCCAAGGCATGGAAAGACAAAGATTACGACAAGCTCAATTTAATTTACCAACGCTCAGGCATTAATTTACTGATAGCTTCTTTGGGGATATTTTTATTAGTGTGGCTGAATTATTCCGATGCGGTGTATACTTTTAAATTGAAACCTGCCTATCTTCAATCGCAATGGATATTTTTCTTTTTAGGGTTAGCCAGGGTGGTAGATTTGGGCACAGGCGTTAATTCGCAAATTATAGGTACTTCTACTTTCTGGCGTTTTGAATTCATTAGCGGGATGATATTATTAACGTTTGCTGTTCCGCTTAATTATTTTTTAGTAAAGCATTATGGAATTGTTGGCGCCGGGTATTCAACTCTTATTGCTTATTCGGTTTATAATACTATCCGCATCATTTTTTTGAAGAGAAAATTCAATATGCATCCTTTCAGTATGAAAACAATTTATGCAATTGTATTTGCATTGGTAGCATATCTTATTTGCTATTATTCATTTAATTCTTTGCATGGGTTTGTGGCGATAGTGTTCAGAAGTCTTGTTTTTATTGCATTATATGCGGGTGCTATTATTTATTTTGATCTTACGCCGGATATTTTATCCGTGTGGATCAATGTTAAAAGCAGGGTTTATAAAAAGAAGAATTGATTCAGCGAAAATTTAAGGTCTCTTTTTTGTGGCTCATAAATACAGTAAACCAACAAAAAAGGATAATTTATATTTTATCAAAAGCATCTTAATATTGACAATTATTTTCTCCACTTGTGCAAAGATATTGCTCATTTTTTTAATGAAAATTTACTGCTTTCCTCAAACCTTTGCTACTGCTTCTTCTCCGTACATCTGATCTTTGAATTTTAAAGATGGAGAAGGAATGAATTTTCCGAGACCAAGGCGTGGCCATTTTTCATCCACTGAAGCAATCGTTGCATTGTCAGCGATGATGATATTGGGCCAGTCGCGGTAAAAATCGTCAAACTCTTTTGTTTTCAAAGTGCCATCCAAACCAATGCAGGAAAAATATTCATTGGGATTTTCTGAAGAAGATTTCTTTACAATAAAATGATCACGCCTCGGATCAAGATTGTTGCAAAAACGCCAGAGAGCCACCGGAAGATCATCGGGATCAACGGTGTGTTCAACATATAAAATCATTTTAATTCCTTCGATGATCTGCATTTCGCAAATCGCCTCATGCAATTTTTTCAAATGCTCTTTTTTATTTTTTTCAACAGAAATAAGTAAACAGGGAATTTCCTGCTGCAGCAATGAAGAATTGATCGCTTTGATTTCAGGAAAAATATTTTTCAATTCATCGGTAGAATTCGCTGCATAACGGGGACGCACAGACGAAAAATATTCATCTCTCTCTTCCTCAAATTTAAAAGTCCCGTCAATGCACATCTTTCCGCCAAAGCCCAATTTACTGCAACTGTGATCGAGCACATCCATGGGGCCCTGTGAAAAATAAATATCAGTGGATGGGTTTAGATTTTTAAAAACTTCTTTAGCTATTTTAAAATAATCATTCAATGACAATTCATTCAAATAACCGTCATCGGAAGGTTTGGGTGAAACCACCACCAAAATTTTATTAAACATCATTTGACCGGCGCCCCACATCGCATTCATTACTTTTTGAGCCTGCCCTGCATAATCTTTTTCAATTTTTGCAATTACCAGGTTATGAAAAACGCCTTCCACCGGCATTTCCATATCCAAAATTTCAGGCACCAAAGTCATTTTGATCGGCGCTAAAAAAATACGTTCTGTTGCTTTCCCTAACCACGCATCTTCCTGCGGTGGAATGCCAACAATCGTTGCCGGATAGACCGCATTTTTTTTATGTGTGATGGTAGTGATATGAAATTTTGGATACCAATCCGGCAAAGAATAATAACCGGTATGATCACCAAACGGGCCTTCCCAAATCAATTCGTCTTCCGGATCCACATAACCTTCAATGATAAAATCTGCATCAGCGGGAACCTCCACATCGGGCTGCGAAATACATTTCACCAATTCCACTTTTTTCTTTCTCAAAAACCCCGCAAGCATATATTCGTCAACGTTTTCAGGCAAAGGAGCCGATGCTGAATAGGCATAAACCGGATCACCTCCGAGGGCAACTGCAATGGGCATTTTCTTTTTCAATTTTTTATATTCATTAAAATGCTTTGCCGAAACTTTATGTTTGTGCCAATGCATCCCTGTTAGTTGTGGCCCAAAGATCTGCATGCGATACATGCCGACATTCCTGGAATGCGTATTTGGATCTTTTGTATGAATCACAGGAAGCGTCACAAACGGGCCACCATCTTTTGGCCAACAGGTGATGACAGGAAGTTTAGTTATATCAGGCTGCTGCATGATGACCTGCTGGCATTCTCCACGTCCGCTGATCACTTTTGGCATCCAGCTCGCAAACTGGCTCAGCTTGGGCAATAACTTTAATTTCTCAATGATATTTTCTTTGGGTGAAGAAAGTAAGCGAAATAGATTTTCTATCTCTTTGGCGGTATCATTCAGATCACTTACGCCAAGCGCAAGACACATTCTTTTTTCGCTGCCATAGGCATTCATTAAAACAGGAAAATCATAACCAGTATTTTCAAAAAGTAAAGCCTTTCCTCCATTCGCGCTTTTGCTGACCCGGTCAGTGATTTCGGCCATTTCAAGCTTTGGATTCACATATTCTTTGATGCGGATCAATTCATTTTCTTTTTCAAGAACCCCAATAAATTCTTCAAGGTTTTTATAAGCCATGCAGCAAAGATAGTTGAAGCTATTACAAAGACAGCGTTTCGTCACTCATAGTAAAGAAACAAATAAATCAAATTCCTGTTTTATAAAGTCCTTATTATATTTACAAAAAATAAATTTCTGATTAAAGATTACTAATGTCAAATAAACGATTCTACTACATTTTTTTACTTCTCCTTTTTATCTTTTTTTATTCTTTTTTGGCTGCGCAGGATAGTTCGTTGATTTCAAACAAACGCAAAACGAATTTAATTGAAGATAGTGCCAGGCAAATGGTTCATGGGGTTAATGATAATCATTATTTGAAACCTTCTGCTTTGATTGTTCCAGGAGCATTTTTGATCTATGGTGGCTTAAAGCCGGTAATCAATGGCATTCCCAAATTAGACGACAAAATAATGAGTAATGTCCGGAAAAATTATCCCGGCTTTCATACCAATGCGGCTGACTACCTGATGTGGGCGCCTTCTGCATCGGTATTTGCTATGGATGCTTTTCATGTAAAAATGAAACATAATTTTAGAGAACACCTGATTCTTGAAGCAGGAACTGTTGTAGTGACGGGTGCGCTTGGTTTTGGCATGAGAAAAATTTCAGAAAATATTGATGCGTATCATTCTGAAAATACCCAATTCCCTTCCGGGCATACGGCCAATGCTTTTCGC
>JBIQMJ010000038.1:0-19165 GCA_044463445.1 Segetibacter koreensis | reverse complement strand
TAATTTTTCTTCTCCTTTATTTAACCATTTTTCAAGATGGCTTTTTAATGAAGCGGTATCTTTTATTTGCAATAATTCTCCACGATCTTCCATCGCTTTATACCAGGAAAGTTGTCCCTGCGTTTGCGCCCACGCTTGTGCCTGCGAATTCCATCCTGGTAATTGATTTTTGGGTTTTACAAATCTTGCAATTAAAGTGGCCACACAGATTCCTATATTTCCTTTGCGCATTTCAGAAAAAGAAACGGTTCCATTTCCCCTGTCAGGTTTATCTTTTAATCCTTTTTCTCTGTCACGAATTTCTTCCAAAGGCCGTGTCAAATCACGGTTCCATTCCATTGCATTCATACTGAGGTCGAGATGCGCATCGAAAATTAATTGGGACATTTTTGGTTATAGTTTAGGATAGTTTAGGGTTTAGAATGGTTTAGATGGGTTAGCATTTTTCTTTTTATACTTTTTGCGTTCAACTTTTTCCTTAAATTGTAATCTTCTTTTTTCTGGCAACGATATTCCATCTATCTGTTACATTTCCATTTTCAACAATTACTGCTTCATCATACAAAGCAACCGTAGGGCAAATATGATAAGGCAGGCCATAAAGAACATCTCCCACATGAAAATCGTCCCAATTTTTTACCTGCACCACCAAATGTTCTTCGCTTTGTGAACGTACTTCATAATCGGAAAGATTCAGAAAAAATATTCTTTTTGAAATTGGATTTTCTGCAGAAACAGATTTGTGGCCAAGGTCAGTGGTAATCAGTCCTGCAGCAGGTTTTGAAATAATCCTTGTAATTAAAACCGCAGCGAATTCAAAAGGCTGTTCTGCCAATAAATTGTCATAACCATAATCCCACAGCAAGCAAGTTCCCGGGCTGCAATCCACTTTTTTATTCAATGCATGCACCGTAAAAGTTGGAGTTCCTCCTGCAATAATTTTTACATTCTGCAAATCAGAATTTGCCATTATTTGTTGCTTTACTGCATTTATTTTTTCAAATGCTTCTTCTACTTTTTGTTTTCTTGCTTCAAAATCTTCATTGCGAATATGGCCATCATAAATATGCAATCCTTTAAATTCAAGATTTGAAAGTTGTTGAATTTGCATAAACAAATCCAAAATTTCTTCAGGCGCAACTCCTGTGCGATGCATTCCTGCATCTACATCGATAAAAACATTGGCTTTCAGATTTTCTTTTTCAAATAAGTCATTCAGCATTTTTGCTGAATCGAAATTGTCAATCAAGGAATCGAAATGAATGTCAGGATATTTTTTGATGAGCGAGATAAAACGTTTTGCTTTTGTAAAATTTAATTGATACGCCAGTAAAATATTTTTCGTGCCCGCTTCTGAAAGCATTTCTGCTTCAGCGATGGTGGCACATTTGAATTGAGAAATTCCTGCATCCAATTGCATCTTCACGATCTCAGCCATCTTATGAGTTTTGATATGCGGTACCAATCTTTTCGTATCTCCCGTGATTTTAATCATTGTTTGAATATTTTGCGCCACACGATCTTTATAAATTAGCAAAGCAGGAGAATCAATTTCATCCGGATCTTTTAATTCGTACCAGTTTTTTTCATTCATTTTTCTACATGTATTTCTGTTATTGATTCACTAACTACAATATTTTCAGTTTCATTCGATAATTCAAACACCGCTTCAATTTCAACAGGGATATTGTCCGGCAAAGAACCCATTCCTACAGCACTTCTTACGCCGACGCCATTTTCGCTTCCCCATATTTCTGCAAACAATTCACTGCAACCGTTGATAACAAATGGATGCTGCTCAAAATTTAAAGTGCAGTTTACCATTCCAAAAACTTTGATTACTCTTTTAATCTTATTCAAACTGCCCAGGCTTGCCCTTAGAGTAGCCAGGATCGTTAGCCCGGTCTGTTTTGCTGCAAGCTTTGCTGCATCTGCGTTTATATCAAATCCTACTTTTCCTTTTATTAATATTCCTTCTTCCAGAACCGGGCCGTGGCCGGAAACATAAATTAAATTATCTGTTTGTAGCATGGGCTTATAAACACCTGCGGGTTTTGGAGGTGGCGGCAAGGTCAATCCAGTTTTCAGGAGATTTTCCTCAGGAGTGGATAGCATAAAATTTTTTTTAGAGATTAAAAACTGAAAGATAAATAAAGGTAAAATGTTTTTAAGAAATGAGATTATCGCTTTTTAAAATTGCTGGCTTAACTAAGATTTCAGCAAAGAATGTTTCTTATCTTCATCCACTTTTTTTAAAATTTTTCAAAAAATGATATGCTGGCTGCCCAGGCAAATAAAACATTGAAATTGGCTTTCCCGATTATTTTGGGGGAAGTGTCTCAGATGATGCTGGGAATCATTGATACGGCAATGGTGGGCGCTGTCAGTTACCAACAGCTTGCTGCTGCGGCATTGGTAATGAGCGTAATTAATATTCCGTATGTATTTGGGATAGGGATCACGATTTCCGTTTCACAAATGGTTTCGATGGCGCATGGAAGAAGAGACGGGAAATTAGTGAGCCATTATTTGTACAATGGATTCTGGCTTTGCACTATTTCAGCAATAGGCATTTCGATAGCCATAGAATTAAGTAAAAATATTTTATTTCATCTTGACCAGGATCCTGTTGTGGCGCAATTGGCGTTGCCTTATTTACAAATAATGGGCTGGTCGGTGATTCCAATGATCTTATTCCTTTCACTAAAACAGTTTACTGATGGATTGGAATTTACCAAAACCGCAATGATTCTTTCTCTTGCTGCACTTCCTTTGAATGCGTTTTTAAACTGGCTGCTTATTTATGGCAACTGGGGTTTTCCCCGAATGGAACTGGCAGGAGCAGGATGGGCTACCTTGATTACGCGGGTTTTCATTTTTGTTTTCCTGGGCCTTATTGTATTGTATCATAAAACTTTCAGGAAATACATCGCAGTCAGAAGTATTGTGTGGAAAATCAGATGGGAAACGATTAAAGATTTGCTTCACATAGGTGTGCCAAGCAGTTTCCAAATTTCAATGGAAGCGGGCGCCTTCGCGGTTTCCGGCATTTTGATTGGAACAATAGGTGCGGTGGAACAAGCGGCTCACCAGATTGCGTTGAGTTGTGCGTCAGTAACTTTTATGGTTTCGATGGGATTGTCCCAGGCGGGTTCTATCCGCACCAGCAATTCATTTGGAAGAAATGATTGGCCACTTATAAGAGTTATCGGGAAAAGTACTTTATTTATGGCGCTGATTTATGGAACTTTTTGTGCCGTAATCTTTATTGTATTTAAAAACCAGCTTCCGTTTATTTTTAATGATAATGCAGAAGTGGTTTCCATGGCTTCCTATTTATTACTGTTTGCTGCGTTGTTCCAGATTTCAGACAGTACACAGGCAATTAGCGCAGGCTTATTACGCGGGATCAAAGATGTAAAAGTGCCAACGGTTTTTATTGGCATCGCTTATTGGGCCATCGGAATACCTGTGGGTTGCCTGCTTGCCTTTTATTATAATATGGGAGCTGCAGGTATCTGGACTGGCTTTATAACCGGCCTTACTTTATCTGCAACATTTTTGACTTTTCGTTTTAAAAAAATGGCTGGGAAGAATATGACGAACCAGCAAAAAAAATCATTTTGGTTTTCAGAGTAGAAAAATTTTTCTAATGGTAAAGAACCAGACTGACGGCAGGCAGGAAAATGATAAAGATTTTTATTTTCCTGATTGTGAAATCTAATCAGTGGGCTTAGCAGCTCTCTTTTGTTCTAAAATGGTTTTTTGCTTCCCGATTTCTTCAATTTGATTTTGCTGATCTTTTTTATTTTTTGAAAGATCATCCTGCAGATTCTTTATTTTCTTTTCCATCTTGGATTGGTCATCCTGCAAATTTTTCAATTTTTTTTCAGCCTTATCCACTACATCCTGCTGATTTGAAACTGCAAGATTATATGCAGACAAATTAATATTGCTTTGGAAACTATTCAAAAAAGAAACGCTATTAGCTGAGGGCTCAATAGCAGCCACTATTTTGGCGCCTTTTACCTTTTCTTCCGGTATAGTTCCGGATTTGGCTGTGATCATGGTCACTATGCTTTTATCTTTCTCTTTACGGCTCTTCCTGTCAATTTTGAAAAAAACATCCTGCGGTTCGTTAGGATCCAAATCTTTTAAACGTGTATTTCTATAAACCAAATAGCCTTTGGATTTGCTGGCATTATATCCATCAGATTTTAGTTTATTTACAATAAAATCTTTGGTTTCTTCCGGCGGCAGATTATATTCCATTATATAGCATGGATATTTTTGGCCGTTATACTCAGCAGTGGTGGGCATTGGTGATTGGCTAAAAACAAGTCCGGAAATAATTATGGAAGCAATTAAGATAGAAATGTATTTCATAAACTTATGTTTATCCTGATAAGTACACAAACTTATTTATTTTTTTCCTTATTTTAATAGTAAAAAATAAAGATGAAAAAATAAGCTTACCTTCTTTTTAAAGCGTTGAAATCAGTGATCATTTTACGATATTTAGGAATCAGTTTATTAATGAAATAAGTAGCATCTTTTAAATTATTTTTTCCAAACATTATTTTCACGGTTGCTTTCCGGCAAAAGATTTTGCGGATCAATGGTGACAGACTGTATTTCCCTTGGGATTTGTAAATGGAGTGTATGCGTATCACCCTGCAACCACGTTTCAACCGGTAATTCAATATCCTGTTTACTTCCATGTTTCAAAACAATTTCAAGCATGCACGGCATTGCCATTTTTTGCAAATTGGTAATCGTTATGTCAACGCCGGTTGTGCTCTCTCCTTTTGAATCAGAAACAGATTGTACCGCCAAATCCAATTGCCAATTATTATAAAACCATTCTTTCCAAAACCAGGAAAGATCTTCTCCGGCTTCATTATTCATGGTTCTGAAAAAATCATCGGGTGAAGGATGTTTGTAAGCCCAGCGCTCAATGTATTTTTTAAATGCATAATCAAATCTGTCGTGACCCAGAATCACTTCCCGGAGTAAAACCAATCCAAATGCGGGTTTAAAATATTCAATAGGGTGCCGGTATTTTTCAGGAAACAAATCGGCGCGTGCCATCATGGTCGGCGCTTCAGAATCTTTAAGCCATGGAATAATTTCATCGGCAGGGTTCCCTTTGCCCGGTGCATATTCACCATCACGCTTGGGCGCATATTCACCGTTATTAAAATTATCAGACGCATACACGTCTATAAAAGTGTTGAATCCTTCATCCATAAATGCATATCGGCGCTCGTCGCTTCCAACGATCATGGGAAACCAGTTGTGTCCAATCTCATGAGCCGTTACCCAATACAATTCGTCCGCCTTATCGTTGATGCCATCGAAAACAATTCCCGGGTATTCCATTCCTCCCGCCATTCCGGCTTCATTAACCGCTACCGGGTATGGATACACGAACCATTTTTCCGAAAAATATTCAATGGATTTTTTCAAATATTCTGTTGCTCTTCCCCATGCATCCTTTCCCATACTTTCAACCGGATAAACCGACATCGCCAGTGCTTTTTTACCCCCGGGCAAGTTCACTCTTGCAGCATCCCACACGTAAGCCGAGGAGGCGCCAAAAGCCACATCGCGCGTATTGTTCATTTTGAAATGCCAGCTTGCTAATTTTTTTGCGGATTTTTTTCCTGAATTATTGTTCACCTCTTCTGCAGTGCGGATCATTAAGGTTTTATCACTTTTCCTCGCGGCGTTTAATCTTTCAATTTGAGTGGGCGTAAGAACTTCTTTTTCATTTTGTAATTCACCACTTCCCGCAACGATCATTCCTGCCGGAACTGTAACTGTATAATCAAAATCGCCATATTCGCAGTAAAATTCCCCGCTTCCCAAAAAAGGCAATGTGCTCCATCCTTCCAGGTCATTGTACACACACATGCGCGGATACCATTGCGCTATCTCATAAATTTTTCCATTTTTGGTAGAGAAGAAATCATTTCTTCCGCCAAATCTTCCCGGAATGGAATAATGATAATTTATGTGGATTTTGATTTTTTCCTTTGAAGATAAATCATTGGGTAGCCGGATTTGCATTCGGGTATCATTGATAATATAATTGGCCTTTGTGGTTTTTCCTTTATACTCAATTGCTATGGATTCAAATTGGTAGCCTTCTGTATGGTCTCCGCCACCTCGTTTTGAATAAAAGTTGGAGCGTGCATCTTTACGATACGTATTTTGGTCCAACTGCAGCCATAACGAACTCAAAGCATCGGGGCTGTTATTTGTGTATGTAATTGTTTCTTTACAAGACAACCTATTTCCCACTGTATCAATCACAGCCTGAAGAATATAGTCAGCGCGGTTTTGCCAATATTTAGGGCCCGGTGCTCCGTTTGCAGAACGGAATTCGTTCCCGTTTTTTGTAAAGAGATTTTGGGCAAATAATTCGTGAGGATTAAAAATGGATTCTGGATTTTTTTGTGCAGAAAGGGTAGTGATCAGGAAACAAAAACCTATTAAAAGTGACAAACTTTTAAAATTCATTTAAAAAAATTTTGAGATGAAAAAATTCAATTAAAAAAGATGAAGGTCTGATTTTTTTGTCATTAAATCGTGAATTAGTACGAATCAAAAACTGACAGCAAAAGTAAATGGACAAATATTGGTGATTTTTATTCTGAGGGTTATAAATCTTTAGCAGGCACTTTTTTAACGCCACCTTTTTTATCGGAGATTACGAGATAACCTCCGCGCGCTTTTTCTTCAGCAATAACTTTTTTAATCGCCTTGTCCAAAGCCACCTTAATCTTATCGCTTAAGTCTTCGTTTTTTTTAACAGAATTCAAATCTGTATGATTTTATTGAATATTTCAAAGTTAAATATTTCCTTTTTACCTTCAATACATTTTGCAATAAGAACATACCCGCTACCCGAGTTATCATTAAAATACCAGCTATCTGCTTCCCGGGCATAGTTTGAAAAATTTTTAATTCCTTTCCAGTAACGCCTTTCAATAACTTCATTGGAGATGCCATGTCCGCCTTTCCTTACCCTTATTGCAACTCTATTTGTGGCAAGATCAAAACTATCTAACCAAACAAAAACTAAAATGATCTTAAAATCCTTTTAGTTTAGCCAATCTGATAAACTTTAAATAATGCAAGGCCGGATAATGTTGTTTCAAATGCAAAGTTTTTTTTCTGTCAATTAGTTGTTTCATTCTTTCTAACATTATTCTTCCGGCTTGAAACGCTACAGAGTCAACATTAAAAGGTGATAAGCCACGCGCAATTTCATCCGTATTTACAAATTCTACGGTTTGGAAAACATCCGGTAAAAGATTGTATGCAGCGGTTGTTTTCCCCGCTCCATTAGGCCCTGCTAAAATATAAAGTGTCGGCATTAATAATGAATTAGTTTCTGCACCATTTCATCCAGTCTTGATTTGGCTAAAAAATTTTTTTCTAATTCTGTATTAAAAGGAACGGGCGTATCAATAGATGCACAACGCATCACCGGTGCATCTAAAAATTCAAAACAATTTTGCGCAATCCATGCGGCAATTTCACCGCCAATGCCTCCTGTTAAAGTATCTTCATGAAGAATCAATACTTTTCCGGTACGGCCCACAGAATTCCTGATTGCTGTATAATCCAGTGGCAGCAAAGTTCTCAGGTCAAGTATCTCTACCGATATTTCGGAATGGGAATCTGCATATTCCATCGCCCAGATAACGCCCATGCCATATGTGATGATACTAACGTCTATGCCTGTACGTACTTGCTTTGCTTTTCCGATTCCCACTTCATAATATTCCTCTGGAAAATCGGCGCTGATACTTCTGTACAAAGCCTTATGCTCAAAAAATAATACCGGGTTAGGATCATTGATGGCTGCAATTAATAATCCTTTTGCATCTTCCGGCGAAGAAGGATAAACCACTTTTAATCCCGGCGTATGAACAAACCACGCTTCATTGCTCTGGCTGTGAAATGGCCCTGCGCCTACCCCCGCACCGGTTGGCATTCTTATAACCACATCCGCATTTTGCCCCCAGCGATAATGAATTTTTGCAAGGTTATTGATGATTTGATTGAAGCCTACAGAAACAAAATCGGCAAACTGCATTTCTATTACGCTCTTAAAACCTTCTAATGAAAGGCCAAGAGAAGCGCCTTCAATTGCACTTTCACAAAGCGGTGTATTGCGTACTCTTTCTTTGCCAAATTCCCCGAGCAATCCCTGCGTAATTTTAAACGCACCGCCATATTCTGCAATATCCTGGCCCATTAATATCAGGTTGGGATGCGCCATCATCGATTGTTTCAATCCCTCTCTTATAGCATCTATAAATCGATTGTCACTTTTTTCTTGCGAAGGAAAAGATTCTTTTTTCTCAAGAAATCTTTCTTTGCTTTCTTCAAATGAAGCCGTTTTGCTGGCATAAACATCAGCGATTTCTTTGAGTGAAATATCGGTATAGGAATGAGGCAATTGATGAGTCATTTCTTCGAGAGGATTGTTTTTAATATAAGCATGTACCTCCTCTTTTATTTCAGCGATCTGTTGGTTGGTTAAAACTTTTTCTTCCATCAAAAACCTTTCGTAATTTTTTATCGGATCTTTTTCAATCCATTTTTCAAACATTTCTTTCGGAACATACTTTGTACCACTTGCTTCCTCATGGCCACGCATTCTGAAAGTCATACATTCTATCAAATAAGGCTTTTGATGTTGGATACAATACTCACGAACTCCTTTTACAGTATCATACACGGTAAGAATATTATTACCATCAATTTGTACGCCTTCCATTCCATAACCTTTAGCGCGATCTACCAAATCGTTGCACCGGTATTGCTCATTGACTGGGGTACTCAGGGCGTAACCATTATTTTCTATAATAAAAATCACGGGCAAATCCCATACGGCGGCCACGTTTAAAGCTTCATGAAATTCACCTTCGCTCGTTCCTCCCTCTCCTGTAAAAGCAAGGCAAATTTTATTTTCTTTTTTTAATTTATAAGCCAACGCCACACCATCCGCAACAGAAAGCTGTGGTCCCAAATGTGAAATCATTCCACAAATAAAATATTCTTTTGTGCCGAAATGAAAACTTCGTTCGCGGCCTTTTGAGAATCCGTCTAATGATCCCTGCCATTGTTTTATTAAATCCGGAAGGGGAATTTTTCTTGAAGTAAAAACTCCCAGGTTTCTGTGCAATGGCATGATCCATTCGTCGGGTTGCAATGCCATGGTGGCACCCACAGAAATTGCTTCCTGGCCAATGCCGCTAAACCATTTGGAGACTTTGCCCTGCCTTAATAATAAAAGCATTTTTTCTTCAATCATTCTTGGTAAGAGAATGGCTTTATAAAGCTCAATTAATATTTCATCGGATAAATTATTTCTGTTGAATTGCATACTACAAATTTCAGACTTTCATTTTAAAAATGTAATTGGGTTTTGGCAAAATAAGTGGGTTTACTGCAAACCAATTATTTACTGGAATTGAAAGTTAGACTTTTTAATTCTTTTGAACCTTACTTACCAGTGAAGAGCCAAAAGATAATAGCAATCCAAAGATAAATGCCCACCAAAATCCGTCAATATGAATACCATCGACAAATTTATCTGCGAGAATTACCATTAAAACATTAATGATCAAAAGAAATATTCCAAGTGTGATAATGGTAATTGGTAGCGTTAAAATGATCAGCAGCGGTTTAACAATCGCATTTAAAATAGCCAAAACAATTACAAAAATCAAAGCTGTGCCATACGAATCAATAACAATGTGAGGTTTCAAAAGCATTGATAATGCATAAGCAATTACAGCAGTTATCAAAAGCCTGATTATAAATTTCATAAAAATACTTTTCTTAAATATAACTCATATTACAAGTAATTCATAAAAATCATTTTGTTGAAGATATTTGTTGGAAAGTTGTTGCAGCTCTTCCGGAGTGATGTCTTTAATGGTATTGATTGAATCATAGAAATAATTTTCGTCAAGTCCGTTTAGGATCAGGTTTTGCCACCTTGATATTATATGAAATGGACCGTCAACAGATCCAAGATTTAAACCCATCATGTAATTTTTTACTAATAAGAGCTCTTCATCATTCACAGATTCATCTCTCAATAACTGCATTTCATTGTACACTTCTTTTATCGTTGCTTCACAAACTTTTGTTCCTGCTTCAGTGCTGATGATCCAGGAACTTTCTTCGATGTGATTTTCAAGATAGCTGTGGATTCCATAAGTATAACCTTTGTCTTCCCGTATGTTGGCCATCAGCCGCGAACCGAAATAGCCTCCAAATAAAGTATTAAGCACAACTACTTTTTTGAAATCAGGATGCTTTTTGTTAGGAAATGGCCTTCCAATCCGTATGGCGCCCTGGACTCCTTTCTCATCATTATTGACAAAGTGTTTTTTTTCAGAAGCCAATTGTCGTGTATGCATAGGCGTTAGTATGTCTTCATTAAGCGCCAGGTCGCCAAATTGGGCTTCCAGTATTTTCTCAAAATCCACGGGTAATTTTCCTGCAGCAAATATGCGGCACCTGGATTTTAAATAATATTTTTTATAGAAAGAAACGAGATCTTCTTTTTGTATGGCTTCAATATCTTCTTTATTGCTTACTCTTCCGTACGGATGGTTGGGGCCATACAAATATTGATCAATAAGCCTGTTGGCTACAAAATCGCATTTTAGCAGGTTGACCGAAAGTTGCTGAATACTATTTTGTTGAAAAATTTCCAGTTCACTTTCAGGGAAAATAGCTTCTGTTATCAACTCTCTGATTACGGGCAATAATTCTTTCAAATGTTTGGAAAGACAATGCAATGTGATGGAAGCCGTTTCGTTATTGCATTTGCGATTGAGCCAGGCTCCATAATATTCAAAAAATTCAGTGATCTCAAAAGCATTTTTATTTTTGGTCCCGTTTTTAAGCAGGTAATTCGTTGCCGCTGCAATACCGGTTTTGTCTTCAAAATTATTTCCTGCATCAAAAACAAATTCAATTATTGCTACTTCTTCAGCGCCGTCATTAATGTAATAAACAGGAGCGCCATTGGACAAAGTGAATTTAGTGTAAGGATTTAGGACGATATTGAAATCTATGGCATCTTTTATCGGGGGTGTTATTGTTCTGTTGAGCATTTCTTACGCTATAATTTAAATAATAATTTTTTTTGGTGGTATATAGATGAAATGAAAATATTTGAGCCTTCTACTCTATAAATAATTCGGTAACTTTTGTGCAAAATCTGCCGATAATCACCAGGAATATTTTCAGGAATTGGCCGTCCTTTAAAAGGGTGAAAAGAGAGAGCTTCGGTTTTAGAAATAATTTCTTTAATAAATTTTACAGCAGCCCTCTCCGAGTCTATTTCAATATATTCTGCAATTGAATTCAAATCATTAATGGCAGTAGAAGTCCAAACTATTTGAGCCATTTTTTCAACTTCCTTTTTGCTTCATCAGAATTCAATACCCTGCCATTTTTTATATCATCTTCTGACTGGTTTAATTTTTTTTCTAGAATTATTTTATAAAAAATATCATTCACATCTTCAAGAGATAATGATCTTGTAATTTTTATAACCTCTTCTTTAATTTTTAAATCTGTCATTGCAAAATACTTTTTTCAAATTTACTCCTTTTTGTGAACCGGGAGAATGTCAATAAAAAATCGGAAATTCAAAAACTTTGATGCTTACTGGAAAGTGAAGTAAAAATCACATAATTCCAAAATAAAGATCTTTAATATTTATTGCTTTACTGTTGATCTGTAATAAAGCGTATTATTGTTTTCATCACGAAATATATTGCGGCATTCCTCTAAAATATCTTCCCTTGTTACTGCCTGGTATTTTTCCAGTTCGGTGTTCATCAGATTGGCATCTCCCAACAATTCATAATTGCTGAGGCTGTTGGCCCTGTTCATCAGGCTGATATCTTCAAAGGCGATCATACTTTCAGTTTTGTTTTTTACTTTTTCCAATTCCACGTCACTTATCATTTCACTTTTTAATTGATCCAGTTCTTCAAAAACTGCATTCTCAGCCTGTTCCAGTGAAATTCCTTTAATAAGCCTTCCGCTTATTGTCAGAAGTCCAGGGTCAATACTTCCCATGTGCGAGCAATCGATATTGCTAAACAACTGCTTTTCTTTTACCAGCTTTTGAAATAACCTGGATGAAGTGCCACCACCAAGGATCTCAGTAATAATTTCTGCTGTATAATATCTTTTATCAAGCCTTCCTGCTATATGCCAGGATTTGAACAGCGCATCCAGAGGAACGGGCGCTGTAACTTCCATCATGCGCGATTCTTTTTGTACAGGCTCCTGGTTGATCCTGCGTTTGTATTTGTTTCCAGCAGGGATGCTTCCGAAATATTTTTCGGCTAATTTTTTTACCTGTTCAACAGAAATATTTCCTGCAACAGTAAGAATCGCATTGGAAGGCGTATAATGTTTATGAAAAAAATCTTTTACTTCCTGCAGGGATGCTTTTTCGATATGGCTTAATTCTTTTCCGATAGTCATCCATTTATAAGGATGCACTTTATAAGAAAGATCGCGGAGCTTATGCCATACATCTCCATAAGGTTTATTGATATAATGTTCTTTAAATTCTTCTATCACCACCTTTCGTTGCACTTCCAGGGAATTGGAATTGAAGGCGAGAGAAAACATCCTGTCACTCTCCAGCCAAAAGGCTGTCTCTATATTTTCTGCCGGCAACTGACAATAATAATTGGTAAGATCACTGGTAGTATACGCATTATTTTCACCTCCGGCCATTTGAAGCGGCTCATCGTAAGATTCTATGTGCAGGCTGCCGCCAAACATCAAATGCTCAAACAAATGTGCAAAACCAGTATGGGCTTCATCTTCATCGCGTGCGCCCACATCGTACATAACATCTACCACTGCCATTGGGGTACTTTTATCTTCGTGCACGATCACCCGTAATCCATTGTCTAAAACGAATCTTTCAAACTTAATCATAGCTGCAAAATTGCGTCAAACTAAACCATTTCCCAAATAGCCTCAAATGGGAACAATTTAAAAATTACGAATTCGGGAAAAAATCAGCTTTTTATTGCAGTCAAGTGTTAAACAAAGTGAAATTTGTACTTAGTGGAGTTTTCATTTTATAATTTTGTGGTGAGTTAATTTTTATTTAACTTCTCGCTCTTATTATTTACCGAAATGCTTTCAAAAAAAACACAATATGCTTTCCGTGCCCTGGTTCATTTGGCAGAAAATTATGGGAAAGACCCTGTAAAAATTTCTTCTATTTCTATTCAGCAAAAAATTCCTTTGAAATTCCTGGAGCATATTCTCAATGACCTTAAAAAAGCGGATATGCTGGAGAGCAAAAAGGGGAAAGGCGGTGGCTACATGCTGAAAGTGTCTCCGAAAAAGCTGAACCTGGCTACGGTGATCCGGATTATCAATGGGCCGATTGCTTTGCTTCCCTGTGTAAGTTTAAATTTTTATGAAAAGTGCCCTGATTGTGATGAAGAAACCTGTGGAACACGTAAGATGATGCTGATTGCCCGCGATGCAACCTTAAAAGTGCTTGAGAAAAAAACGCTTTATGATATGATGAATGAATAAATGTGAAAATGTGAAAATATGGAATTATAGTAACCGAATAAATAATAGGAATTTTTATTTTAATGCCATCACTTGGTTTATTTTCCTGAAGCCCTAACTACACTACTTTTTCCAAAACGGTTTTTAACTTCATCAAGCGCCTTGTACAAAGTCTTTTTTCTTTGACTATCGCTGAAAAGATTGGCCTGCAAAACCTGGTTGCTAAAATCACTAAGACGAACGCCTAATAACCGCACGGGTTTTCCTTTTTTATATAATTTATTAAATAGTGCTTTTGCAACAGGAATGATTTCGTCATCATTTGATGTATAAGGAATCGTGGTTTGCTGTGAAGTGGTTTCAAAATCAGGATAGCGGATTTTAATAGTAACACACGCGGCTGATTTGGCTTCCTGCCTTAGTTTAAAGCAAATAATTTCGGTCATCCTTACGATTTCTGCCATCAGAAAATCAACATCAGTCACATTTTCAAAAAAGGTATTTTCTTTTGAAATGGATTTACTTTCCCGGTATTGATTGATAACTGAAGTGTGTGTTCCCTGTGCTTTGTGCCATAAATCATTTCCCCAGTTCCCCAGCAGTTTTTCGAGCGCTTCAGGTTCAAGATTATGGATATCTCTTATAAAATTGATTTTGTGATAGCTTAATATTTTTTGTGACTGGTCGCCCACGCCTGGTATTTTGCTGACTTCAAGCGGCGCCAGGAATTCCTTTTCTTTACCAATAGGAACCCGTAGAAAGCCATTGGGTTTTGCTTCATTGGTAGCCATTTTAGCTACCATTTTATTTTTGCCGATTCCAAAAGAAATAGGGAGCTGTGTTTCATCCATTATCAGTTTGCGCAAATCAATTGTCCATTGTAAAGGATCAAAAAATCTATCCATTCCATGCAGATCAATATAAAATTCATCTACAGATGCCTTTTCAAAAAGAGGCGCTTTAGACGCAATGATATCAGTTACCCAATGCGAATATTTTGAATAGTCGCTGTACGTTCCGGGAAGTACAATAGCATGCGGGCATAAGCGCATAGCAGTTTTCATTGGCATAGCCGAATGCACGCCGAATTTACGCGCTTCATAAGTGCAGGTGGTTACTATGCCTCTTTCATTTTGGCCGCCTACAATCACAGCTTTTCCTTTTAAAGAGGGATCTTTCAATATCTCGACGGAAACAAAGAATGAATCGAGATCAAAGTGGGCGATTATATCGGAGGAAGAAGCCATTGGAATGTAAATATACAATTTTGAAGAGAGCGCTGAACGAAGTCCAGGTTTAAAAAATACTTATAATAAACAGTATTTTCTACTCGTAAAATTACGATAGAGACCGTAAATTCAGTAGTCAAAAAATAAGTCAGTTTTGCTCTTGTGCAGTGATGTTGTACATTCTATCTTTGTTCTCAGAAGTTGATTGATGTTCAACAAACATTGATCGCCAATCCAAATCCATTGAAAGATATATTTCTTATAATCCTAAGAAAAAACCGTAAAAATCTGATATCAGTCAACTTCTTTTTTTTGAATTCAAATTCTATAGAAAGATATTTATCCCGATGAAAACCGGCTTTAATCCAACCAAAAACTTATCCTGAAAACCAATAACCTTCAGAAATGAAATTATTAAAAAACTTTCGCCCAAAAAGCGGAAGTTTTTATTTTTTTTAAAATTAAATTTATCTATTTACTTAAAAAGGTTACTTAAAAAAGGCAGTCCGTTCAGACTGCCTTTTAATTCAATTACTGCAAACCTGTAAGCCGGATTCTGTGTTCCGCCTGGCGGCGGACGGTTATCATTTATCTGGCTGTTGCATTGCTGCAACAATCTTGCTGCCTACCCTTCCCGCTATTCCGCAAAAGCAGAAATGTAAACGAGCAGTTTACCATGTCTTTTAAGACAAACCGGGATTTACGTGGCATTGCAGTACACAAGGTTTACCCATAATTACAATTACTTGCAACCATCGTGAGCTCTTACCTCACGTTTTCACCCTTATCCGCCGGTTGACGGACGGTAATTTTCTGTGGCACTATCTTCCCGGACTTGCGGCCGGGACCGGCTGTTAACCGGTGTGTTGCTCTACACTGTCCGGACTTTCCTTTCCTTTGCATAGCATCGGAACGATAACCCGGTTTGCAGCACCTTCAAAGATACGATTTTAAAAAGCAGTTTTTTATTCTCCGGGATTTCTAATATTGAAAATAGATCTCCGTTGCCCCAAAGCCGAATCTTTCATGATACTGGTTGGCAAAGGTTCTTACTTCTTTTTTTGTTTTTAATATCTCATGAATCTCATTTCTAAGTTTGCCGGTTCCCACTCCGTGAATTATTATCAAATTCGGCTGGCGATGCGCCACAGCGAGCTGATAGTATTTTTCAAAATTATTCAATTGAATGGTAAGTATCTCAAAATTGCTAAGCCCTTTCCAATTGTCTATTAATTTTTCAATATGGAGGTCCACTACTGAGCGCGCGGGTTCCAGCTTTTCTTTACCCTGTGAAATAGAATAAAACTCCGGGGCACTATTGTAATCAGGAATTGTCTCATCTATTTTATCCGGGTAATGATCGAAAAGCAAAAAAGAAAATGTTGGCTCGTTCTTTAACTTAATTTCTTCTATCTTTTGAAACAATTGTTTTGCTTTTATTTTGAAAGTGGCTTCAAAATGATCTGCCTTTTTTTTATTGGGGTTGGTTAATTCAAAATCAAAATCAAATTTGGGGCTGTCATTCATTTCTTCAAAAGGAATATCATGTAGATAAAATTCATTAAAAGGAAGAATGGTATTGTATAAATGAAAATCGGAGGAATTTTTAAATCTGACCTGGTAAGTGAAAAGATAAGCTACATCGGTTTGATTAATAAGATAGATCTTGAATTTTTCCACCACATCATCTTCAAAAATATCTTTATCAAAAACTGGTAAAAAGGAAAGCCAGACTCCGGAATGAACATGATATTTTTTGGAAAAATCTTCTTTTTTTAAATTATCAACATACAATTTTTCTTTTTTAGGAACTATGTTCTTTTTCTCTGAAAACCTTTTAAAATAGGGGAAATCAATCTGGTCAAGATAAACCGGAAAACGAACACCTTTTACATCCACCAGCACCATTTCATTATTGATTATTTCCACTATCTCACCTTCCTCC
The DNA here is from genome assembly GCA_044463445.1 of Segetibacter koreensis. Taxonomy (GTDB): domain Bacteria; phylum Bacteroidota; class Bacteroidia; order Chitinophagales; family Chitinophagaceae; genus Ginsengibacter; species Ginsengibacter koreensis_A. The sequence goes on along the minus strand of JBIQMJ010000038.1, from coordinate 2,389 downwards.
TGTGAATGCAAAATCAAAACCGTATCACCTAACTGGTATTTCATTTTCCAAAGATACTTTGATTTGATTTTTGCAAAGATTTCGACAGTAAACAAAGGTTTTTGGTGAATTTATATTTTATTTTTTCATGGAAGATGATTCACAGTGGCATTGCAAACTGAACGCCACTTAGCATTGTGCTTTTTACATTTTTTTGTTGAATAAGCACTTTAAATTTCGTACCCATGTCCATTAATAGTTTTTGAATTTGCAAAATCAAACCCCTGTTATTTTGTAGGTCCTGCAATTCAAGATTTCTTAAATAATTCATAAGGCCAAGTGAACGAAGGAAATTCGACTGGGTAGTAAATCCAGCGCATTCAAGCCCATATTTTTTTCCCCAGAGGCTCAATGCTGAAAAATTTACATGCGCTGTAATATCCTGCCCGCCTATATCTGAATAGGGAGAAAAATTTACCTGGTGGCCTTTATAACAGGTAAGCGTACCTGAATTTCTTTGAGGGCTGTAATATTCTTCAGATGAATAGCCATAGTCAATGGTAAGAACAAAGCCCCTTTCCATATTCAGGGCAATTTCTTTGATCCAGTTGGTTGCAGTAAGGTTGATTTCTGTGGTATAATTTTCTGGTAAAATGATAGCCTGTTCTTTTAAATAATTCTTTAGTTGTGTATTTGCTGGTTGGAGCACTTCTTTAAAATCATCTTCATAATCTACATAGACTTCCATCAATTCGTTTTTCATTTTTACTCTATGTACGGCAAAATTATCCAGTAATTCATTTGACAAAACGCATCCGGTTACGGGCGCAATTTCTTTAATAGAAGCATACCACGACACTTTCTCTGTCAATAATTCCTGTTGTTTTTTTTTGCATGGCTTCACCCTTCTCAATAATGCAATAGGTAAGTCCGGCATAAAGCGTAGGATTTTTGTGAAGATATTGAAGAATATCATGGCATAAAGCGCCAGTTCCGGCTCCATATTCCACAATGGTAAATGGCTTTTGGCTAAGAAGATTCCACATTTCTTCCATCTGTTTTCCGATCAGTTCGCCAAATAATGAGCTTAATAAGGGGCTTGTATAATAGTCTCCTTCTTTTCCAATTTTGTTTCGTTGCGAATTGTAATATCCTAACGATGGGTAATACAATGTCATTTCCATGAAATCATGAAAAGAAACCGGCCCTTCTTTTTTTATTTTGGATTGAATAATTTCTGATAGTAACATTTTAATTCTCTGCTATTTTAGAAAATATTTTCTAGTCATAAATTTTTACTATTTATAAAATAGTTATTGCAAAATCATTTTCCATATTTCTTCAATAGTCTGCTGACAATAAAAACTTTTTTTCGCAGAGGCTTTGGTAAAGTTGATCAATGAATTACAATTTGCCATCGTGTGATCAGGAAAAATGGTTTCAATAATATTTGTATTGATCAAAATTTCAATACCATCCTTTTGATTTACTTTGATAAACTGTGCCATAAATAATTTTTTTAATTGTATTCAATTCTCAATCCGGAGAATATTTTCTGGATTTAAATTTCTTTATTTTCTACTCAAGTTTTTTTACTTCTTCAAAATTTAACGGGATCACTACTTCCCTTATTCCCGCTTCAGCATTAATGAGCGTATGTTTTTCTTCCAGTTCTTTTATTTGAATTTGTTTAGACTTTCTTTCAGAAGGCGGATTTAACTTTTCGGCTTTTTCAAATTCGATTACTTCTTTTAAAATATCTTCCGGCAAATCATTTTGGCATTTTACCAAAAGCTCTAAAAATTGGGAAGCAAAAAACTGATCTATTTGAATTTTTCTTTTGGTGGTATGTGCAAACCTGCCGATCACCCTGCAAATATTATCTCTTTCTTCGGGACTTAGCTGGTTTACAAATTCATAATCTTCAATTTTTTTCAAAGATAAAATAATGGGTTCGAGGGAATCCCTGGCGATTATATAGACGTTGTATTCACCCAGATTATAAGCGAGTTGTTTTATCGTATGAATCGTATTGGAAGGAACCACCAAAAAGATATCTTTTTTTATACCGTCCTGATTGGCATATTTTTTTACTGATTCAGTTTGCGCTTTTATATATTGGGGGAAATTGTTGAAATCCTCATTAGCCGGGCATTTGGCATCAAAAATTATATATTCATTGCAGATTTCTATAACGTTGTCAGGGTTACCGCGGAAAGGAACTTCATCGATATATTTTATAAAATGATTTTGGCATATCATTTTTATGGTTTGTTCAACGCTCATTTCATGTTCGCTCCATTGACGTTTCATTTTATCAAAAACTTCTTTTTGTTCCTCCAATCTTTCATCGCCAAGCCTTTTAATTTCTTTTTCTAAAGTTTCTTTTAATTGATTGAGTTGCACGATA
>JBIQMJ010000037.1:0-19228 GCA_044463445.1 Segetibacter koreensis | reverse complement strand
GGTACAAATTATTCCCTCTGGCTCAATAGCAGATCAATAAATAATTTCATTTTTTATTTTTAATTTTAGCTAATTTTCAGAATAAACTTTCCGGATCAATTTTGATTCTGAATGTTTCCAAATTATTATGCAAATACCTCCAGGCCAAAAAATATACTTCCTTTCAGATTTTCATTTGGGCTCTCCTGATCACGCTTCCAGTCTTTTCCGCGAAAAAAAAATAGTCCGGTTTCTTGACGAAATCAAAAAAGATGCGTTTGTAATTTTTATCCTCGGCGATCTTTTTGATTTTTGGTTTGAATATAAAAAAGTAGTTCCAAAAGGATTTGTAAGAATTTTAGGCAAGCTGGCCGAGCTCACTGACAGCGGAATCAAAATCCACTTTTTTGTAGGCAACCATGATATGTGGATGAACGGATATTTTGAGAAGGAGCTGAATATCGATGTATCGTATGAACCCAAAGAATATGAATTTAATGGAAAGAATTTTTTAATTGGCCATGGTGATGGGCTTGGCCCCGGAGATCACCGTTATAAATTCATGAAAAAAATTTTCAGAAACCGTATTTCCCAGGCTCTTTTCGGAATGCTTCATCCTTCCACGGGGATTGGATTGGCTGATTATTTCAGCAGAAAAAGCAGGGCCTCTGCCAATGGAGAAGAAGCACATTTTTTAGGAGAAGAAAAAGAATGGCTGATCGTGTATGCCAAAGAAAAGCTCCGGGAAAAGCATTTTGATTTTTTTATTTTTGGCCATCGGCACCTGCCCATCATACACCAGTTAAAAGAAAATAGCCTGTATGTTAACCTGGGAGACTGGATAAAATATAATAGTTATGCAGTGTTTGAAAACGGAGCCGTAACGCTCAAATATTACAGGCTATGAAAAAGAAATTTTTATTACTGATTTTAGTTTTTAACGGTTTAATTGTAAAATTATCTTCCGCGCAAAGCGATACTGCTTTTCATTTTATAAATCAGTTTCATTATCCTGCATCTTCTTTTACGGTAGATAATATCGGAGCCATTTATATCATTACTCCGGATAATCAATTAAAAAAATACAATGAGAACTCAGACTCGGTAGGCGTTTTTAACCAGGTTACCCAATACGGAAAACTTACTTATGTGGATGCAGAAAATCCCTGGAAAACGATTCTTTTTTATCAAAATTTTTCTACTATTGTTTTGCTGGATAAATATTTGAATATAGTTACAGCCATCAATTTACGTAAGCATAATATCTTCAGAGTGCAGGCTGTTACCAGTTCCTATGATAATAACATCTGGCTGTATGACGAGCAGGATAATAAATTAAAAAAGATAGATGACAATGGCAGGATTCTTTCGGAAACGGTTGACTTCCGGCTGCTTTTTGATTCAGTGCCTGAACCTAAAAAAATAATTGACAAGGATGGCTATGTGTATTTATACGATCCCGAAAAAGGGATGTATATTTTTGATTATTACGGAAGTTTTAAAACCAGGCTTTCCTTTCTGAACTGGACAAATGTAGAAGTGTTTGGAAAAACTATTTATGGATCCGACAGCCATAATTTGTATAAATATGCTCCGCCATTGCCTGATTATTCCATATTTCCTTTGCCCGGACCATTACAAGACAATACCGTACTAAAATTAGCCAACAGGAAAATATATGTATTAAAAAACGGCAAAGTTTCTGTTTATTCTTTGCCGTAATTATTATTTTTTAAAAAGCATATTACCCGTTCATAGAGGTAAGAAATTCCGCATTGTCTTTAGTGCCTTTCATATTCTTCATCAGCGTATTGATGGCTTCTTCAGGATTCATATCTGCCAAATGATTACGCAGCACCCACATTCTTTGAAGCACATCTTTATCCAGCAACAGGTCATCCCTTCTTGTGGAAGAGGAAACAATATCAATAGCAGGGAATATCCTCCGGTTGGATAATCTTCTGTCAAGTTGCAATTCCATATTACCGGTTCCTTTAAATTCTTCAAAAATTACTTCGTCCATCTTGCTTCCGGTATCCACCAGGGCAGTTGCAATAATGGTAAGCGAACCTCCATTTTCTATTTTACGTGCAGCGCCGAAAAATTGCTTAGGCTTTTGCATGGCATTAGCTTCCACACCACCAGACAGCACTTTACCGCTGGCAGGAGAAACCGTGTTGTGCGCTCTGGCCAATCGTGTAATACTATCTAACAATATCACCACATCATGGCCACATTCTACCAGGCGTTTTGCCTTCTGCAAAGCCATGGTACTTACTTTTACGTGCTTTTCTGCCGGTTCATCAAATGTTGAAGCAATTACCTCCGCTTTCACGCTTCTTTCCATATCCGTTACTTCCTCAGGCCTTTCATCTACCAGCACAATCATCAGGTAACACTCAGGATGGTTGGCAGCAATGGCATTGGCGATTTCCTTCAGCAGCATGGTTTTACCGGTCTTGGGTTGTGATACTATCAAACCACGCTGACCTTTACCAATAGGAGTGAACAAGTCGATAATTCTTGTAGAATAATTATTAGCTCCTAAAAATAAATTTAGTTTTTGAAAAGGGAAAAGCGGGGTCAGGTAATCAAAAGGAACACGATCTCTGACTTCATCAGGGCCGCGACCATTGATGGTTTCTACCTTTAAAAGTGCAAAGTACTTTTCGCCTTCTTTTGGAGGGCGAACCGAACCATATACGGTATCACCCGTTTTCAATCCAAATAATTTTATCTGAGAAGGAGAAACATATACATCATCGGGTGAAGACAGGTAATTGTAATCGCTGCTTCTTAAAAACCCATATCCGTCAGGCATCATTTCGAGTACGCCTTCCGCCAGTATGATCCCGTCAAATTCGATATTGAATGCAGGTTCTTTCTTCTGGAAATTTTTCGTATGATGTGGATGGCCATTGGTCGGAATTTCGAAATTCATTTCTTCTTCTTCATCTTCATTCTTCAACAGTTCTATTAATGCCGGCGCTATTGTTTTCGGATCGGCCAAATGTTCTACTTTTCTATCTTCCTCTTCTTCCTCTTCACCGTTTCCAAAATCCAGTTCAGGTTTTTCCAGCACTTCCTCTTTTTGCTTCTTTACTACAGGCTTTTTCTTTTCTTCTACTTTCCTGGGTTTGATTTCCTTCTCTTCCAAAACAGGAGCTTCTTCTGTAGTTTGCTTTTTTGCAGAAGGTTTCACGATACGTTTCCTCTTAGGTCTTTCTGTAGCTGTTTCCTTTTTATCATTTGGGGCCATGGTTGCTTGTTTATCAAGAATTTTATAAATTAATTCCTGTTTTTGTAAATTTTTAGTGTCGGTTATTTCTTGCTGCTCAGCTATATCGAGCAGTTCCGGAACGAGCATATCGTTCAGTTGTAAAATGTCGTACATAAAGAGACGTATAGATTATAGTCAAAAAACGCGCTTGAAATTGTAAATCTAATTTTGATATTTTATAATGGAATGGATTCTATTAATACTGATGTAACCGTAGTATGAGAAAATTAGTCAGCTTTAATCTGATGCAATATTACATTAAAATAATAAAATAATAAATTTTTTTCTTTTTTGAAGTACAATTTAAAGCGGGTGTTTTATCTCTCTAACAGTTTTTCAACAAGGATTAGACCAGAAATTTATTTGTTACTTTATATTTGCGAATATAACTTAAAGTAATGTTGAATAAAAGGATTCGGATAAAAGAAATACTGGCAAAGGAATTAATTAACCACGAGTTAACAGTAATGGGTTGGGTACGCACCTTCAGAAATAACCAGTTTATTGCCCTTAACGACGGAAGCACCAATTCAAATCTGCAAGTGGTGCTGGAATTGGGAAAGTTTGACGATTCCCTTTTAAAAAGAATTACAACAGGTGCGGCATTAAAGGTTAGCGGAACTCTGGTGCCCTCTTTGGGTAAAGGCCAGAAAATAGAATTAAAAGCCACAACCGTTGAAGTTCTTGGAGATAGCGATGCGGAAAAATTTCCTCTTCAACCTAAAAAACACAGCCTTGAGTTTTTGAGGGAAATTGCACACCTTCGTTTCAGGACCAACACTTTTGGCGCTGTATTCAGGGTAAGGCATTCGCTGGCATTCGCTATTCATGAATTTTTCAACAAAAAAGGATTTGTATATCTTCATTCGCCTATTATTACCGCTTCTGATGCAGAAGGCGCCGGGGAAACATTTCATGTTACTGCATTCGATCCAGAAAATCCACCAAAAAACAGTGAAGGCAAGGTTAATTATAAAGAAGATTTTTTTGGGAAAGCTGCTAATCTGACTGTGAGCGGACAATTGGAAGCTGAGCTTGCCGCGTTGGCTTTGGGTGATGTTTATACTTTCGGGCCTACCTTCCGGGCAGAAAATTCCAACACGGCAAGGCACCTTGCTGAGTTTTGGATGATCGAACCGGAAATGGCTTTTTCAGACCTGGAAGACGATATGAACCTTGCGGAAGAGTTTATTAAATATATTATTAAATATGCATTGGATAATAACCGTGAAGACCTCGATTTTTTAGCAGCAAGGCTTATTGAAGAAGAAAAACAAAAGCCTCAAAACGAGCGGAGCGAAATGGGACTGATCGAAAAGCTGGAATTTGTGATCAACCACGATTTTGAAAGGCTGACTTATACGGAAGCTATAGAAATTTTAAAAAACTCACCAGCCAATAAGAAAAAGAAATTTCATTATCCGGTTACTGGCTGGGGAATGGACCTTCAAAGCGAACATGAAAGGTACCTGGTGGAAAAACATTTTAAAAAACCGGTGATCCTTATCAATTATCCCAAAGAAATAAAAGCTTTTTATATGCGCCAGAATGATGATGGGAAAACGGTGGCTGCAATGGATATACTGGCTCCGGGCATTGGCGAAATAGTGGGCGGATCACAACGTGAGGAAAGATTGGAGGTTTTGGAAAAAAGAATGCACGAAATGAATATTCCGGTGGATGAAATGAGTTGGTACCTCGATACAAGAAGATTTGGTACCGTCCCTCATGCTGGCTTTGGCCTTGGCTTCGAAAGAATGATCCAATTTGTTACCGGCATGACGAATATAAGGGATGTAATTCCTTTCCCAAGGTTTCCTAAAAATGTAGAATTTTAGATTGAAATAAAAATTGGCCTTAAATGTTTGTTTACTGTTTGGAAATAAAAAACCGGATTATTTCCCTGCCTGCCGTCAGGCAGGTTCGTTTACCGTGCCACTTATTTTGCTAAAAAACTTCTCACCCTCGTTCCCACATTCTCTCTTATATTTTCGTAAAAGAGATTATAATCTGCGATGTGATAATTTTTTGTTTTTAGAAAAATACTTCCAAAAAATTTAGGCTTGTTCACCCATAAAACATTTCCATGAATCTTTGCATGTACAAGGCCGGGAATTACTTTATTGAAATTGCGAAGCACGCCACCTTTATTCAGAGAAGCAGATGCAAACGTTGTATCCATTGTCCATATTAATGGATTTATTACATAGGCTTTCCGGTTTTCTTTTTTTATATATGGCGCCTCATAACCTTGCTCAAAAGTTCTCCAGCTAACAAAACATCCCGTAGAAGCAGAATCTTCACAAGGTTTTAATTGGGAAAAGTAAGTCGTAAAAACCGGCAGGCCGATTATATATGCGCAAACCAGTTGCTTATGAAGTGGTTTCCCTTCAAAGAAATCCTTCAGTAAGCGGGCCGCATGCCAGGTCCCCTGGCTGTGAGAAGCAATAATAATTGGCCGACCATTATTATAATATTGTAAATAATACTCAAATGCATTTTTTACATCACTGTAAGCCAGGTTCAGGGCGGCTTCTGCGGAATCTTTTTTGTGGGTATAAAATGCATCCAGGTTGGCCTGCCGGTATCTTGGTGCAAATACCCGGCAATATTTATTGAAAACGCTTGCCTGGTAAAGGATAGATTTTTTGTCTGTCTTTTCATTGATTTTAGCATCGTCAATGTCAGCGTTCCAGCCGTCCGGTTTTTTCAAATCTGTGTACGAGGTAGGATAAATAAAAAATACATCGGCCAGGGAATCTTTGGAGGAAGGCTGCAAATCATCCGGCACTTCGTCAGAAGGGTCCTGCTTAAATGGAGAAGCGGCCCAATAGTCGGGGCTGCTGTAATCAGGCAATCCTACAGGGCTTTTAAAATTATAATTTTCTGAAGTTGCATACATTTTCTGTGTGCAGGAAACCATTGCAGCAAAATAGAAAAATAAAAAAATTATTACTATACCTTTAAATAAAAAATATTCTTTGTAATTTGACATTGTCTCTGTTACATTCTTTTACTAAAATTAAAAATTGAAATCAATGAACATACCAGTAGTTGATTTATCTGACTTTACTGGCGAAGATCCGAAACTAAAGCAATCCTTTGTTCAAAATTTGGGTAAGGCGTACGAAGAAGTGGGGTTTGTGGCCGTAAAAAATCATGGAATTCCTTCAGCCCTTATTGAAGATCTTTATAAATATGTTCAACAGTTTTTTTCACTTCCCTCAGAAAAGAAAAAGTCCTACGAAATTCCTGAACTGGCGGGACAGAGAGGCTACACTTCATTTGGAAAAGAGCATGCCAAAGGAAGCGAGGCGCCTGACCTGAAAGAGTTTTTTCAATATGGGCAAATCGTTTCTCAAGATCATCCATTAAAGTCAGAATATCCTGACAACGTAAATGTAAAAGACATTGCAGGTTTTAATGAAACGCTTTTTAAGGCTTACCGTGCTTTTGAAAAATCAGGAAAATCTTTGCTGCAGGCCATTGCGCTTTACCTTGGGCTGGATGAACATTTTTTTGACGAAAAAGTGAGAGAAGGAAATTCCATTGTAAGAGCGATACATTATCCGCCAATAACCGAAGAGCCCAAAAGCGCTATCCGTGCAGAGCAACATGAAGACATCAATTTAATTACCTTGCTGGTTGGCGCTTCAGCCGGAGGGTTGGAAATTTTGACCAAACAAAATGAATGGATCCCGGTAACTTCATTAGAGGATCAGATTGTAGTGAATGTGGGCGATATGTTGCAGCGGCTTACGAATAATAAATTAAAGAGTACTACTCACCGCGTGGTAAATCCTCCCCGCGAATTGTGGCATACCTCGCGCTTTTCTATTCCATTTTTTCTGCATCCAAAATCTGCGATGGATCTTTCGGCATTAAAAGAATGTATAGATGAAAAACATCCAAAAGCTTTCGCTGATATCACCGCCGGCGAATACCTGGACGAACGTTTAAGAGAAATAGGGTTAAAAAAATAATTATTACTTTTTGTAACAAACAATAATATTTTAGATGTCCAAATCTTTTTTCAAAATTCAATAAAAGCCTGGCACAAAAATGATCCGTTTTTTAAAAATATTTTGATGATACTCCACAGGCACATTCCCTTTTTAAAAGCTGTTTTTTATTACACCATTTCTGCCTTTGGCGGCCCCCAGGGGCATTTGGGGATGATGCTGAAAACATTTGTAGAAGGGAGAAGAGATGTTACTAAATCAGAATTAATGGAGTATGTTGCATTTTGCCAGCTCCTACCCGGCGCTTCCTCCACACAAACGATTACATTAATTGGCTACAAAAGGGGCGGCATTCCCTTAGCCATTCTGACGCTTTTGATCTGGATATTTCCTGCAAGTCTTTTAATGGCTGTTTTTTCTTTTCTTTTTTATTACGTCAATACTTACCATGTAAGTCTTGATCTGTTTTCTTACATTCAGCCTATGGCAGTAGGCTTTGTTGCATTCGCGGCATTTAAAATGTCTAAAGTTTCGATTAGGAACACAATTACGTTTATCATAATGACAGTTGGGGCTTTTGGCACTTACCTGTTTTTTAAAACCCCCTGGGTGTTTCCGATCCTGATTGTCCTTGGTGGCGTAGCCACCAATTTCAGCAACCGGCGTATTCCTGAAAAAGAAAATATCAAACCAAGACATGTTAAATGGACCAACATCTGGCTGTTTCTTCTCATTTTTTTAATAGCGGGTTTTCTGAGTGAAACTGCACGCAAGCAGGACTGGCAGCATAAAAAAGCTTATAACCTTACTGAAAATGTGTATCGTTACGGAAGCCTGGTTTTTGGCGGCGGAGATGTTCTGATGCCAATGATGTACGAGCAATATGTTACCAGGGAAAAATCCAATTATCTTAACAAGGAAGAATACCTTACCGGTTGGGGAATTGTCCGCGCAATTCCGGGGCCCGTATTTTCGGTAACGTCGTACATCGGAGGAATGGTTTTGAGAGATTATGGAACTGAATGGCAGATCATTGGCTGTTTTATTGGCTGCATATTTATTTTTTTACCAAGCGCTTTGCTGGTTTTATTTTTTTTCCCGGTCTGGCAGATTCTGAAAAAATATGTGGTGGTTTACCGTTCGCTTGAAGGAATTAATTCGGTGGTAGTGGGAATCATGTGGGGTTCTTTTTTCTACCTGGTAAAAGATATTTCTATTACCGATTTAGACACGGTAAGTTTTGTAAATCTGCTCGTAATTGTGGGTACTTTCTCATTGCTTTCTTTTACTAAAATACCGGCGCCCTTTATTGTTTTAGGATGTTTGCTTATTGGTTTTATATTTTGAAGAAAGAAATTTTGGAATTCGATTTTCAAACAGTGAATCAATAAATCCGCTGGATTTTAATTTTTCTTTCCGAAGAATTAAATTCTCTCAAACAAAATTGCTTAATATCAAAACTCCTATCAAACCCGTAATCGAAACAATGGTTTCCATCATGGTCCACGTAAGAAATGTTTGCTTAATAGTTAAATTAAAATATTCTTTAAATAACCAAAAGCCCCCGTCATTTACATGAGAAAACATCAGGCTTCCGGCGCCGATAGACAACACCATTAGTTCAGGACGAATGTGTTGATTGATCCCAAGTATGGGCAACATGATTCCGACAGTGGTAAGGCCTGCTACAGTTGCAGAGCCTATACAAACCCTGATAATCGCAGCTATCAGCCAGCCCAGGATCAGAGGAGACAATTGCATATCTTTTAGAATATGCCCGATATAAATGCTGACACCGCCATCGCTCATTATTTGCATAAAAATTCCTGATCCGGCGATAATTAAAAGTATTACAGAAATACTTTTGAAGGCTTCCTCGAGGCTTTTCATGATCACCGGAATTTTTTTTCCTCTTTTTATTCCCAGGAAATAAACGGCAATTAATACAGATAGCAACATCGCGATATTTGGATCGCCAAGGAATTGCATAATTTTTCCTAAAAAACTTTCAGGGGAAACAAAAAATAATACAAGTGCGGTAACTGTCAAAAGAATCACCGGCATCAATGCAGTTACTAAACTAATTCCTATTCCAGGTAATTCGTTTTCAGGCCGGGATTCAATCTGGAAAATAGTATTGGAAGGCGAAGGGTTATATTTTCTCAATGTTTTCGCAAACAAAGGGCCTGCAATAGTGATGGTAGGGATCGCTACGATAATTCCGTAGATCAGGGTCTTGCTGATGCTCGCATTCAATTGTTCGGCGATGGCTGTAGGTGAAGGATGGGGCGGCAAAAAACCATGTGCCACGGAAAGCGCTGCCAGCATGGGAACTCCGATATAAAGTAAAGGCAAACGCGTGGTGGCTGCAATTGCAAAGATCAGGGGAATTACTACAATAAAACCCGCTGTATAAAATAAAGGAATCCCGATGATCAATCCGGCAAGAGCCATTCCCCACTGAATATTTTTTGTACCAAAGATTTTTGTCAGGGAAGCGGTGATTTGTTGCGCAGCTCCGCTGTCGGCTACCAGTTTGCCAAGCATAGCTCCAAAACCGAGAATAATCACTAATGGTCCCAATGTATTTCCTATGCCTTTTGTAACGGAAGCAGATATCTGGTGGATATTCATTCCCACAGCAATACCCAGTAAAATACTGACAATAAGAAAAGAAATAAAAGTATCCAGTTTAAAATAAACCACCATTATTATCAACAGCAAAATAGCGGCAATACAAAGCAATAAAGGCATAAATGTGGATTAATCTACCAGGCGATAACGCTAAAAAATAGTTTTAAAGATACCAGAAATCAGCAATTGTATCAGAAAATAATTTTTAAAAATTGAAAAGATCTGTAAAAAAGAAAGGAAATTTGATTTAAAAATACAGTATCTCTTACCCGTATTTCACAGTAAAACCATAAATAGATATGAAAACTATTTTGCTGGTACGCCATGCAAAGAGCGCCTGGGACGATCCTTCTCTTCCCGATTTTGAAAGGAAACTAACTTCCCGCGGTAAATCGGATGCCAAAATGATGGCAACATCTTTATTGGAAAAAAATATCCAAATAGATTTATTCATTTCCAGTCCTGCAAAGCGCGCCAAAAAAACGGCAAAAATATTTATGAAGGAATTCGGAATAGATAAAAAAAAATTGAAATTGCTTCCTTCTTTGTATGAAGCCTCCGTAAAAAATTTTTATGAGGTTATTGAAAATTTAGATGACAAGGAAGAATCCATTGCTTTGTTTTCGCATAATCCCGGCATAACTCATTTTGCCAATTCACTGGATTGCACGCCTGTTTATGAAATGCATACCTGTTCAGTGTATGCAATTAAGGTGAATACTCAACATTGGAAAGACTTTCACCTGGCGGAAAAGGAATTTTTATTTTATGATTACCCTAAAAATGATTTATAACAATTTATCCCCGCACATCCAGGGCATCTCTTAATCCATTGCCCAACAAATTAAAAGCCAACACCAAAATCATGATAGCAATGCCCGGTCCAAGAGCAAGAGCAGGACGATGAGTAATGATGAAATTATAATTTTCCTTAAGCATCAGGCCCCAACTGGGCGTTGGAGGCTGAATTCCCACTCCCAGGAAACTTAATCCCGCTTCGATAATAATAGCGCTCGCAAAATTCGCGGCCGCTATCACTATTACGGGGCCGAGTACATTGGGTAAAATATGCCGGAAGATGATACGAAAATTTTTTAACCCCAATGCCCTGGCAGCCTGGATATATTCCAGTTCACGAAGGGCCAGAACCTGACCTCGCACCACGCGCGCCACGCTAACCCACATCGTTAGGCCCACAGCAATAAATATTTGCCAAAAGCCTTTCCCCAATGTCAATGTAATTCCAAATACCAGGAGCAAGGTAGGCATGCTCCAGATGACATTGATAAACCACATAATTACATTATCAGTTTTGCCACCATAATATCCTGCCGAGGCGCCTAAAATGATTCCAATAGAAAGTGAAATTAAAACGGTTATTAATCCTACTGCAAGGCTTACACGAACTCCAACCAAAAGCCGGCTTAAAATATCACGTCCAAAAGTATCTGTGCCTAGCCAGTAAGTTTTTTTTTCAACATAATTTTCCGGAGCCAGGTCATTTTTCGCATAGACACGTCTTTCCTGTAATCCTTCATCAATAAATTTTTGAACAATAATCGAATCGCCACTTTGCTGATAGCTGTTGATGGGAACGTAAATGTATTTGTCTTCTTTCCCAAATAACAAATGTTTAAAAAAACCCGTCGGCGAAATCTTCTTTTCTTTTTTTACACGAAGGAACATTTGTTCGAAACCTGGTCTGGCAGCCATAATTTCCACGATCTGTCTGTCGGCATTAGGCGTGGGATCATTACCTAAAAAATAAGCGAAAATTCCCACAAAAACGGAAAGGCAAATTACTACCAGGCCAGTCATTGCCCCTTTATTTTTTTTAAGACGGCGCCATGCATTTTGGGAAAAAGAAAAGGATTGCTGCATTGCAATAAAAGTAGAAAAGTTTTTTATAACTGCAACTTACATATTATAGGAATTTCCCGGCTTTTTGTTTTCAGAATAAATAAACTTTTGATAAAAGAATTTTAAGCTGTTAATAAAATGAATTTCAACTCGTGAATGTACACGCTTTTGCCTTTCATTTCACCTTTCTTCCTTTCCATTGATAACTTCCAAATTTGCCCAGCCAGCCAGCGATTACAGTGTACAGAATATGAAAAGGCTGTGCAGGCAAAAACCACCAAAGTTGTTTTTGTTTTTCAAAAAAACGAGCCACAGGAAACAAAAAAAATAATTCTGCTATCGTTTTTACTAACAGGGAAATTATAAGGAGGTAAAATGCCGCCAGGTAAAAAAAGGAAAAAATTCCAAGAATGAGCAACCATGCGTTTAAAAGATAAACTAACAGGAGAACGGCGGCAATCTTTTTATCAGTATAATAACCCGCTTTGCTGGCCCAGCGGATGCGTTGATTGATAAAATCCTTTAAAGTCTCTGCCGGATGAGTATTCACAATCACTTCTTTTGATTTTAAAAATGCTATTTCATCTGGATAGCGGTCCCGAATTTTTTGCATCAGCAGCATATCATCGCCACTCGCAAGCTGATCAATTCCCTCAAAGCCCCCCACTTTAAGAAAAACTTCTTTTTCATAGGCAAGGTTGGCGCCGTTGCACATGGCATGAGTTCTTTTAAAAACAGATGCTCCTGTAATTCCCTGCAGCGCCATAAAATCCAGCGATTGAAATATTTTGAAAAGTTTTTTAATCCCGGAATCGTTAATCAACGGATCATTAAAATTTACGGGTAAAGCAATAAATACCGGTGATTTTTGTTCGTAAAAATGAGCCAGGGTTTCTATCCATTTTGGAAGGGCAACACAATCAGCATCCGTCGTAACGATCAGTTTTCCTTTTGCAAATTGCAGGGCCGTATCTATTGATTTTTTTTTGTAGGAATTTATATTTTGATCAGAAACAAAATCAGCCAGGTGAAGGATTTTAATATTTTCTTTTTGAAAAGATTCAATAACAGGTACTGTTTGATCTGCCGAATGATCATCCGTTACAAGTATTTCAAATTTATCGGAAGGATAAGTTTGATCAATAATTGATTGAATGCATTTTCCAATATTCTTTTCTTCATTTCGCGCAGCAATAATTATAGAAATAACAGGAAAATTCTGATTTGCATTTTCAGTTATTTCAAAGACAGGAATTTCTTTCCAGGCTTTCCGGTAATAAAGCATGAGCCACACATAAGGAATCAATAAAAAAAATGAGACCAATATAAAAATCATGGAAAAGATGGTTTACCGGGATTACTATGTATGAAGCTAATTGCATACAAAAATAATTTTTAAATATCAAAAGGAAACATTAGATTTGTATAGTTGCATAAACAACTATATGATAAACAACCAATTTAAAAAAGGAGAACTCTATAGTTTCATTACTGGCAAAACCTCCACTGCGGTTGCCAGGAGATTGCAGAAGAATTTTAAAGACACCGGGATAGGAATTACGATTGAGCAATGGAGTGTGTTATATCATTTGTGGAAAGAAGACGGGCAAAGCCAGCAACAATTGTGCGAAGCTACTTTCAGGGATAAACCAAGCATCACCAGGCTGGTAGATAATCTGGAAAAATCCAACCTGGTAAAAAGAGTCGCTTCAAAAAATGACAGGAGGTGCAACCTGATCTTCCTTACCAAAGAAGCAAAAAGTCTGGAACAAAAAACTATGGATGTGGCCAACCGTACCCTGAACGAAGCGCTGGAAGGCGTTACCAGCAACTCAATAGAAATTGCCAAAGAAGTACTTCAAAAAGTTTACGATAATTTAAAATAATCTTTTATGAATATTACATCCAACACGACATCTGTAAAAGGCGGCGAATGGCTCATTAAAGAAAACAAGGATGCAGCTATTTTCACACCCGAAGATTTTAACGAAGAGCAGTTAATGATTTTAGACATGTGCCTGCAGTTTTTGAAAACTGAAATCCATCCAATCGTTGACAGAATTGACCAACTCGAACCGGGCCTTATGCCTTCCCTTATGGAAAAGGCCGGTGAACTCGGATTACTAAGCGCTTCCGTCCCTGAAGATCTCGGGGGACTGGGAAAAGACTTTGTTACTTCCACCCTGGTAAGCGAAGGATTGGGCGGAGGTTATTCATTTAGTGTGGCCATGAGCGCTCACGCCGGAATCGGCACTTTACCGATTTTATATTTTGGAACAGAAGAACAAAAGAAAAAGTACATTCCCAGGCTGGCAAGCGGCGAATGGAAAGGATCTTACGGATTGACAGAGCCTGGCAGCGGAAGCGATGCGCTTGGCGCAAAAACTACCGCTACTCTTTCAAAAGATGGAAAACATTATTTATTAAACGGGCAAAAAATCTGGATTACCAATGGCGGCTTTGCAGATGTTTATACCGTTTTTGCAAAAGTAGATGGCGAAAACCTGCCTGCCGGACAGTCAGGATTTACCGCATTTATTTTAGAACGCGATTTTGAAGGATTTACCCGCGGCCCGGAAGAACACAAAATGGGCATTAAAGGTTCTTCGACTGTTCAATTGTATTTCCAGGATTGTAAAGTTCCTGTGGAGAATGTATTGGGAGAAATTGGCCGTGGCCACATCATTGCCTTTAATATTTTGAATATCGGGCGATTGAAATTAGCCGCAGCAGCTATGGGCGGTGCTAAGCTTGCGCTGGCCAATTCAATTGATTATGCAAAAAACAGAGAGCAATTCAAAACCGCTATCGCCAATTTTGGAGCTATTAAACACAAGCTTGCAGAAATGGCCATCAAAATTTTTGCTGATGAAAGCGCTCTGTATCGCACTGCCAAATGGATTGATGAAAAGGAAGAAGAATTGCTTGCTGATGGAAAACCGTTTAATGAAGCACTTCTTGGCGCTGCAGAAGAATTTGCAATAGAATGTGCAATTCTAAAAGTTCATGGAAGTGAAGTTCTTGATTTCGTGGTGGATGAAGGCGTGCAAATCCATGGTGGCGTTGGCTTTAGTGATGAATACAATATCAGCCGCGCTTACCGCGATAGCCGCGTGAACCGGATTTATGAAGGCACCAACGAGATCAACCGGCTTCTGACAGTGGACATGATGCTAAAAAGAGCCATGAAAGGGAAACTGGATTTAATGGGCCCCGCAATGAATGTTCAAAAAGAACTAATGAGCATTCCAGACTTTGGAAATGAAGATGAAAGCGCTTTTTCAAAAGAACGAAAGTTAATTGCAAATCTTAAAAAATGCATTTTGATGGTGGCTGGCGCTGCGGTACAAAAGTTGATGAAAGATTTGAGCAACGAAGAAGAAATAGTTATGAACATCGCCGACATGGCTATCGAAACTTTTATTGCTGAAAGCATGTTACTTCGTGTTATCAAACTCACAGATAAAACCGGCGAAGAAAATGCAAAAGTGCAAATTGCCATGATGAAATGTTACCTGAATGACGCAGTAGATAAAGTGGCCAAAACCGGAAAAGAAGCCATCAATGCATTTGCAGAAGGTGATGAACAAAAAATGATGTTGTTGGGGCTAAAACGTTTTACTAAAACAGAACCGTTTAATAGTAAAGATGCACGAAGGCTTATAGCCGATAAACTGATAGAACAAGGCAAATACATTTTTTAATACATTCTTACCTTATTCATCTTAAATCCAGCAAAACAATAAATAAACGGGATTTCTTTTTAGCATTTTACAAGGTATCCGTTATAGAAGAATCTAAAAGAAATCAGCTATATTTATAAACAACCAAAGATGTCAATTATTAATACTCAGAATTCCATAAAATGAACGGTGATTTAAGTCAGCTCGCCAATACCCTGACCGGTAGTGAAATAGTTAGGTTGGGAGGAGAAATAAAACAGAAAATAAAACAGGGGGAAAAAATTTACAATTTTACCATCGGTGATTTCGATTCTTCCATTTTTCCTATTCCTAAAAAACTGGAACAGGAAATAATTGAAGCGTATAAAAATAAATTCACTACTTATCCGCCTGCAGATGGAATTTTGGCCTTAAGAGAATCTGTTTCAAAATTTATCAAAGAAAGAGAAGACCTTGATTTTAATACCAATGAAATTTTAATTGCCGCGGGTGGCCGTCCTTTGATTTATGCTTTGTATCGTGCGCTTGTTGATAAGGGCGACAAAGTCATTTATTCAGTGCCAAGTTGGAACAACAATCATTATGTCCATTTCACAGAAGGCCGCCATGAAGTGATTGAAGCAAGTCCTGAAAATAATTTTATGCCTTTGGCAGAAGATATAAAACCGCATATTAAAGACGGGGTGCTTATTGCTTTGTGTTCGCCATTAAATCCAACAGGAACTGTTTTTAAAAAGGAAGAACTGGAAAAAATATGCGATATGGTTTTGGAAGAAAATGAAAGGCGCAGTGAGGAAGAAAAGAAGTTGTATGTGATGTATGATCAGATGTATTGGATGCTGACTTATGGCGATACGGTTCATTATAATCCCGTAAGCCTTCGCCCTGAGATGAAAAATTATACCATTTTTATTGATGGCATCAGCAAAGCTTTTGCCGCTACAGGAGTTCGCGTGGGGTGGGCTTTGGGGCCCCAGCATGTGTTGGCAAAAATGAAAGCCATCAACAGCCATGTTGGTGCTTGGAGCCCGATGGCGGAGCAACATGCTACTGCCAAATTTTTGTTGATGAATGACACGGTCGACGAATATCTTTCCAATTATAAAAAAGAACTGGAAGAAAGATTGCAACTGATTTATGAAGGATTTCAGCAATTAAAATCTGAAGGATTTTCTGTGGATGCCTGTGCGCCACAAGCAGCGATTTACCTGACCATTCAGCTCAATCTTGCCAGTAGAACAACAAATAATGGCGATTTACTTTCTACACAATCTAAGGTTACTTCTTATATTTTAAATGAAGCAAAGCTAGCAGTGGTACCGTTTTACGCGTTTGGCGCTCCAAAAGATTCCGATTGGTACAGGTTGAGCGTTGGCACTTGTAAAAAAGAAGAAATACCCGCGATGCTTGGGCAATTGAGAGAGGCGCTTCAGAAATTAAAGTGAATGGAGGCAGTTTCCAATTGAAAATAAAAAGAGTCCTGAATTTAAAATCCATTTATTTGTTGCTCCACTGGAATTTAGTTTCCGGCAATGGCTAAAGAAGCCACACTAAGAGTAACACCTTTTATTTTTAAAATTTCTGTCGCGCAGGCGTCGATAGTAGCCCCGGTAGTAATAACGTCATCTACCAAAAGAATATGCCGGCCTTCCAGTTCATTGGGATCGGTTACAGAAAAGATGCCTTCTACATTTTTCCATCTTTCAATCCGGTGTTTTTTAGTTTGAGTGTCAGTAAAAACTTTTCGGATCACATTATTCCTTATCACGGGTTTTTTAAGAATTTCAGCAATTCCGTTGCAAAGGATTTCTGCCTGGTTAAATCCTCTCATTTTTTCTTTTCTTTCAAACAGCGGAAGCGGAACGATAACATCAATATTAAAACGATTGCTGAAAAGCAAACTTTTTCCCATCAGGTTCCCAAAATAATGCCCGGCCTCTTTATTGCCGCTATATTTAAATTCATGAATCATATTCTGAACCATTGAACCTTTGGAGAAAAAAAATTCGCTCATTGCAGAAGCCAGTGCAATTCTGCCCCAAAATTTTTTTTCAACGGGGTTGTTTTGATGCATCGCAAAATCAGTATAAGGCAAATCATTGATGCATTCAAGGCAAAGAAAGCTTTCATTTGAAATGACGTCGCTTCCGCAACCAATACAATTATGTGGATAAAACAAATGAAAAAGCGGTGATGAAGTAAAAAAGTCTTTATGTATAATCATTGATTGTAAAAGAAAAATTCTTCTATAAATGTAATGAGTAATCAGTTAAATATAAATTTTTGATCATTAACAAAGTTTTCAAAATACGAATGAGCCATCTAAAGAATCGTTACCGGAACATATCATTTTCCCCAAAAGCTAAATTGAAGGCTGCTTAGGAGCATCACTAATTTAACTTCCCGTATTGTATAAAGATTCTGCTCATCTCTTGCTAAGAACCTGTTTTAACGTACCTTTGCAACCTCAAAAAATTTTGGGTAAATTCCCATTGAACCAACTTAATTATGGACATCAGAAATATTGCAATCATTGCGCACGTCGACCACGGTAAAACCACTTTGGTTGATAAAATTTTACACAGCACCAACATATTTCGCGAAAACCAGGAATCAGGCGAACTGATAATGGACAGCAACGACCTCGAAAGAGAAAGAGGTATTACTATTTTCAGCAAAAACATTTCAGTTAATTATAAAGGCGTAAAAATAAACGTGATTGATACGCCCGGCCACAGTGACTTTGGTGGTGAGGTAGAGCGGGTTTTAAAAATGGCTGATGGGGTTCTTTTGCTGGTGGATGCATTTGAAGGACCAATGCCCCAAACGCGTTTTGTTTTGCAAAAGGCCTTGCAATTAGGCTTGCGCCCGATTGTGGTCATTAATAAAGTAGACAAACCGAATTGCCGCCCGGATGAAGTGCATGATGCGGTTTTTGAATTGTTTTTTAATTTGGATGCTACTGAAGAACAATTGGATTTTTCAACCATTTTTGGTTCAAGCAAACAAGGTTGGATGAATACCACACTGGAACCCACCGGTAATATTTTCCCATTATTAGATACCATCTTAGAAAAAGTTCCCCCGCCATCTACTGAAGAAGGTACCCTCCAAATGCAAATTACTTCCCTGGATTATTCTTCTTTTTTAGGCAGGATTGCAGTAGGGAAAGTGGCAAGAGGAATAATAAAAGATAACCAGCCATTGTCTTTAATGAAGCTAGACGGCACGGTTCAAAAAAGCCGGGTAAAAGAATTGTACGTTTTTGAAGGTTTGGGGAAAAAGAAGGTGAGTGAAGTAAAAGCCGGAGATATTTGTGCCGTAGTAGGGATTGAAGGATTTAATATCGGCGAAACGCTTGCTGATTTTGAAAACCCCGAGGCTTTACCTTTAATCAATGTGGATGAACCAACTATGAACATGCAATTCAGCATTAATAATTCTCCGTTTTATGGCAGGGATGGGAAATTCGTAACTTCCCGTCATTTGAAGGACAGGCTGGAAAAAGAATTGGAAAAAAACCTGGCATTGCGTGTTAGTGAAACTGATAGTGCAGACAGTTTTATGGTATATGGCCGCGGTATTTTGCATCTTAGCATCCTGGTGGAAACTATGCGCCGTGAAGGTTATGAAATTACGGTAGGACAGCCACAGGTGATTACCAAAGAAATCAATGGTCAAAAATGTGAGCCTTATGAAAACCTGGTGGTAGATGTGCCAACAGAATACAGTGGACGCGTTATTGATTTGGTGACTCAGCGTAAAGGTGAAATGCTCATTATGGAAAATAAAGGAGAAATGCAACATCTTGAATTTGAAATTCCTTCAAG
>JBIQMJ010000036.1:0-19327 GCA_044463445.1 Segetibacter koreensis | reverse complement strand
TACACACCACCATAGCCCACATTACTCTTTCAATCACCAGTTTCTTTATTGGAATTTCGTTGGGACAATTAATTTATGGCCCTTTACTGGACCGGTTCGGAAGAAAAAAACCTTTGTATATCGGATTGGTTCTTTATCTGATCACTTCTGTCGCCTGCGCTTTTGCTCCCACGGCCGACATGTTGATCGGGCTGCGGTTCCTTCAGGCATTGGGTTCGTGTTCCGGAATGGTGGCTTCTCGTGCCCTCGTCAGGGATCTTTTTCCTGTTAAAGAAAACGCCAAAATCTTTTCTTTACTGATGTTGGTGCTTGCTTTATCTCCCATTGTCGCGCCCACACTGGGCGGGTATATGACTGCTTTATTCGGATGGCAATCTATTTTCTATGTGCTTGCGCTCATTGCTGCGTCTACTCTTTTGCTCGTATATTTCAAATTGCCGGCAGGAATGGAGCCACAGACGCTTCTTTCATTAAAGCCCAAACCCATTATTACCGGTTTTTTGGAAGTAGCCAAAGTGCCTCAATTTTACACCTATACTTTTGCCGGCGCCATTGCTTCTTCAGGATTATACGCTTATATCGCAGGCTCCCCCTTTGTGTTTATGGAATTATACCAGGTGAGTGAAAAGCAGTACGGATGGATATTTGCGATCATTGCCATGGGGTTAATTTCTGCCAGCCAGGTAAATACAATCCTTTTGCGGAAATTCAGTAGCGAACAAATTATCAGGGTAACTTTATTTTTCCAGTGCCTGGCAGGAATCTCTTTGGTGATAGGAAATTACTTTCACTTCCTGGGGTTATATTCCACTATATTTTTGATTTGGGTTTTTCTGAGCACACAGGGATTTGCATTCCCAAATTCATCAGCGCTTTCACTGGCTCCTTTTTCCTGGAACGCCGGCACAGCCTCGGCATTGATGGGCGCTGTCCAGTTGGGTTTTGGAGCGGTGTCTACAGCGTTGGTGAGCATGTTTAATAACGGAACGGCTATGCCGATGTCTGTAGTGATGTGCGCCTGCGCGATTATCAGCTTCACGGTTTTGCTCATTGGTAGAAAAATGATCCGGCAAAAACAGGTAAGCTTTGAATTCCTGAATGAAGATTAAAAAACAATAAACAAGTGTTGGAAAAAGTAAAATCCTTAGGAAACATTTTCACAGGTAATTTTTTAGCAACCACACTGCAGTAAAGCAAGAAATAAAACGATTTTTTATTTTGGAAAATAATTTTATTGATATCCAAAAAAAATCCCCTCAGTCAATTATAAACTGAGGGGACTTCAAAATGAATTTCTGCAAAACTATTTATTTGCTTTCCTTAATTTCTTAATAGCGGATTCAAAGCGGTTGGAAATTCCATAATCTACCATTCCATTAAACCGGAGAGGATAAATGGTGGAAGGAATAGATAACCGTAATGAATTATCCAGAGCCATTCTTTCAGATGAAGTAGCACGGCCAAAAGTGCCAGTGGATATATACTTGAAAATCTTTGCCAGGTTATCATCCTGTGGATCGCCCCAGGGCACATTAATATAATCGTTGGCTTGCTGGTCGGGAATCAAACCATCAAAATAACCGCCCTTATCAAGGGCGTTCCTTGTTTCAAAATTGATAGCATACAGATCTGCCAGATCTTTTTTCTGGGTGCCTCCGTTTGGAAAATCATAAAGATGAAAACTGAAGAATCCAACAGGTTTGCCATAGGTGGTATCACCTACTAATTTTACATTCATGTAAGGTTTCAGGTTGTTAATAGTCAATTCACTTGCTGAAGCGGTATGGGAACTGCCTATAAAAAATACATGAGTTAAATTCAAACTTCCACCTCCTGTAAAAAACACTTTATTTTCAAGACCGGCCTGGCTGGCTACTGCAGTTAATTTATCGTTGTAAAGATAGTGGTACATTTCTTTACCCGTTACAGAAGAGGGCGCGATAAGGCTATCCAGGAATTCAGCAGTACCAACGGAGCCGCCTCCATTGTACCTGAGATCCACAACCAGTTCAGAAATACCTGCCGATTGAAATTTGTTGAAAACATTCGTCAGTTCCTGCCTGGTAAGGGTAGGCCCATTTTGATTTTCCACTGCCGCAAATGAATTAAAAACAAAATATCCCACTTTTGTAGCGCCGACGGTATATACGGAATCAAATAATACCGGGTTAATGTTATAAACAGTTTTAGCTAAAGTGGCAGTGAATGAAGTTCCATCCTTCTTTTTAAATGTAAAAGTAGCGGAAGGATCATAATACACTGCATTGATAACCCGGTTTACATTGGGGCCATTGCTACCGTCGTAAGAAACGTTATTGCTGCCATTGATCCCTGTTATTTCATCGCCGCGGACTACGCCTGCTTTCCCGGCAGGAGAATTTTTATCAGCAAATAAAACATACAAAAAAATGTTTCCGTCTTTATCCCTGGCATAGCTAACCTGCATTCCGATATCACCGGCTACACCCTGTTGAATTTCACCAGCCACTTCTCCATGGTCAAGAAAACTATATTTATCAAAAGGCCTTCCGGTAGAAGAATTGATAGGATACGTTTTCATTTTTTCTAATAAAATGTCTGCCGAGTCATAGGCAGAGCTTAAAGGATCCAGCTTGGGCACACTGGCATACCAATAATAAGTGGGCAAATCAAAAGAGCTGTCTCTTCCGCCATCAATATAACTCACCTGCATAGTCCGGTACATCAGGTATTTTAGAGAATCTGCATCGCTGAGCGCTTTGTTTCCTGTGGAATCAACAGGTTCAGGAGAAGGATTGGCATGATCCTTTTTGCAGGAAATCATCGAGCCCATACATGCTATAGCCAGGAAAATACCCAGGTGTTTCAATGTGATTTTTTTCATGTATTTAGTTTTCATTTTTTCGGTTAACAAAGTAGTGAATAAAAAGAATTTTGAAATTGATTTTGCAATTTCTTATCAATCTGAATCATTTTATTTTTCTTCATTAATAACTGTACCGGTTAAATACGTATCGATTAAAAAAAGAGTTGCCCTGCCACAGTAAAACCATAAATTATTAACACTTTTACTTAGTCATATAAACAACCGATTTGCCATTTTATTGCCCTCGTCCTCCGCTTTTAGGAATCATTATGTGTAGGAATCATTATGTGGAACAATACTTGATTATTGTAAATTTACGCATATAAGCATTATGAAGATTTTCTTATTTATTTCCCTGTTCTCTGGTTCATTTTTTCAACTTTCCGCCCAAAAATATGATTCAGTTCCCGGCTTCTTCAAGACCTCCCGTTTCTTCGATTTTTTCTAATACGGACACTATTACCACCAACAATTATTTACTCAGTATTGAAAAGGTTTTCCAGGTGATCAATAAAGCCCAGTCCTTTCACAACCCGCGCCTTCTATTTTAAAAATGAACCGTCGCCTGGATGAAGATGATTCCGTACTGGAAATTATCGGTGCCAATTTAGACGGCAACCGCCGGGCATTGAATATTCGGAATTTGCAAATGTTTTCTATTATTCTCAAGTGTTTTTACTTTTGTGCTGATGGGAATCAGTGCAGGAGAACAGTAAAGCAACAAATAAAACGGAAATTAAATTTTTACAGGTCATTTTTTGAAATTATATTTTTTAAAAATGGCATTCAAAAAATCAGCTAATGGCTTTTCCCATTAAGGGGTCGGTAAAAGTTTCTTTTCCTGTTTCTACTTTTCCTGCAAAACGTTTTGAAAAATGAGGATGGCCTTTTCCTGCAACAGAAAAATCGTACCAACCGTAGCTTGAATGTAGATTTAATACAATGGTTTCTTCTGATTGTATCTTCTTAAATACCGGTTTATTTTTGTAAGCGTTGTCTGTTATCCAGGTAATTTTGGTATCGTGGATATCAAACCGGAAAGGAGCATACGTATCGCCATGTATGTCAGTCTGGAGCCAGACTAAATTTTTATTTGGCAAAGTAATTGCCCGTGGATCATTAAAGCCACGTACACCTTTCAATGTTCCAAAACAATGATCGAATGAGCGGTTTTCCTGCATCAGGATCACCACATGTTCTGCATCCAGATAAGAACTTCCAGGTTCGGGATTTATCATCAATGCCTTTTGAATGGAAGCAGGCACCGCGTTTGAAAGTCCTGCAGCGGCAGACAATAACATTGATTTTTTTAAGAATTCTCTTCGTGTGTCCCATAGTAAACCAACTTTTATGAAGGATTTTTATTTCAGATATTTTTTTAAAATTGCAGCCCACACTTTATATCCCTCTGCATTTAAATGCAACCCGTCTAAGGTATATTTTTTATCCAGTTTATTTTGATCATTCAAAAAATGAGGATGTAGATCAATTACCTGGATATTATATTCTCATCCAACAGTCTTGATTTATTCATTCAGCCATAAAATATGTTCGTCTTTATTATAGTGATTTTTAAACTGGGTGAATTCATTATTGACAGGCAATAATGTTTGAAAATAGATTTTTGTGCGCCGTGACTGTGATAATTGAGGCTGAATGATCATCGCCAAGGGCTTGGCCAGACGGGTAACAGGATTTTTGTAAATTGCCTGACTGTAAAATGATTCCGGGGGAAAAGAAATTGTAAAACTGGTTTCATTTTTTTTTGTTTTTGATTAATAAATATTGAACTGGGTTTATTTTTTAAATATTGGATTAGAATTAGATTAATTTTTTATTCAGGATTCCAAATGATCCTCCTTTAATAAGTATCCTTCGGATAATTTTAAAAATGAAGCAATTTGTTTTTCCTTCCATTCTTCGTTCTTATTCATTTCTTTCATCATTATGGAGGCTACCTCCGGCGCGAGATTATGAGCAGCCTGTGCATCAATAAATAAAATCCTGGTGCGGCGAGCTAACACGTCTTCTACGGTCAGTGCCATTTCATGGCGGATCGCCCAAATGATCTGTGCCGGTGTGATGCCGGTTTCCCCACCACTTAAGGGGATTTCCCATGATTCATTTTCAACCATCAATTTTTTAATACCCATCCTGTCGGTGCCATAGATGGCAAGAGGGGCAGAGGTTTGCGCTGACAGTTCATAACCATGAATTTTTAAATTTCTGGTGACACAGGGTTTAAATGGCAGCATTTTTTGCCGGATAATTTTTGATAAGGTATCCTCAGCCATTTTACGATAAGTGGTCCATTTGCCTCCAATTACCGACACCAATCCGCTGTTGGAAACGATCACTTTATGGCTTCTTGAAATCTCTTTTGTTTTTTCGGTACTGTCGTCTGTAGCTGCCAATGGGCGCAGGCCGGCAAAAACACTCAATACGTTTTTTCTTGTAGGAATTTTTGATAAATATTTTGCCGCGGTATTCAATATAAAATCTATTTCGGCTCCCAGGGCTCTTGGTTCCAAAGAATGAGTCTGCAAAGGGGTATCCGTGGTACCTACTATTACATTTTGATACCAGGGAATAGCAAACAATATGCGCCCGTCATCTGTATGTGGAATCATGATGGCGTCTTTGCTTTGTAAAAATGAATGATCCAAAACCAAATGAATTCCCTGGCTTGGCCGGATGATAGATCTGGATTCAGGTACATCCATCTTCAAAATATCATCTGCAAAAACACCCGTAGCATTTACGACCACTTTGGATTTTACTTCAAAAATGTTTTGTGTTTCTTTATTAATAAAAGTTACTCCATTGATTTTTCCATTTTCATTCGTTTTTAAAGAGACGACCTTGCAATAATTAAGGGTAATTCCATTTTTTTCAACACAGGTCTGCGCCAGGTTAAGCGCCATCCTTGCATCATCAAAAGTGCCATCATGATACAAAACGCCACATTTAAGTGATTTTCTTTTGATGGTCGGCAGCCTTTTGATTATTTCCTTCCTGGAAATTAGTCTGGATTTTCCAATGCTGAGCCTGCCAGCCAGCCAATCGTAAAGTGTAAGTCCTATCGCATAAAATATTCCGCGGAACCAGGAATAGCAGGGAATAATTATTGATTCGTTTTTGGTAAGATGGGGTGCATTCTTCATCATCAATCCACGCTCTTTCAAAGCTTCTTTTACCAGTGTAATATTTCCCTGTGCCAGGTATCGCACCCCTCCATGAACTAATTTGGTACTTCTGCTTGAAGTGCCTTTTGCAAAATCTGCCTGCTCCAGTAATAATGTTTTATACCCGCGCGAGGCAGCATCAGTTGCAATGCCAAGGCCGGTGGCTCCTCCGCCAATTATGAGAATGTCCCATTCGTCTACTTCGGTAATTGAGACTAATAGTGCCCTTCTATCGAATTGCTTCATTTGTATACGTTTTCGCTTTGATAAACCCTATTCGAATAAAAACGAAAGTAAAAATAATAATTCGAAACACAAAAGAAAATTTAGAAGTATTTGTTCATTTACTGGAAAAGCAGCCCGACCCGGATAAGAATACCACCCATAAAAGCTAATTTTTAGCGTATGCAAAAAGCCTAAATCATTTTTTGGTGTCTTTTTGTATTTGAATTTGATATGATATACTTTCGTTTGGTAAAAAACTACCGATATGTCAAGCGTAGAAAGGCATCAGAGAATACTTGAAATTGTCCAGGCAAAGGGATATGAAAGCGTAACTAATTTGTGCAAAAAATTAAAAGTTTCTGCAGTCACAGTCCGAAAGGATTTAAAACTATTGGAAAAAAGTAATAAGCTGTTTCGGATTCACGGAGGAGCCAGCAACACCAATCCTTTCACCATTGACCGTACGGTAAATGAAAAGGAAAACCTGCAAACTGATGAGAAAAGATCAATTGCCGTAAAAGCTGCACAGTATATTGAAAGTAATGATTCCATCATTATAGCATCCGGAACCTCTTTGCTGGCGCTGGCCCGCGAAATAAAGCCTTCGCAAAAATTAACCGTAATCACTTCTGCTATACAGGTGGCCCAGGAATTGGTGAAACATGCAAATATTGATATTTTGCAATTAGGTGGATTGATCAGGCACAGTTCTTCTTCTGTAGTGGGCTCTTATGCGGAAAATATTTTAAAAGATTTCTTTTGCACCAAATTATTTTTGGGAGTGGATGGGATAGATTTCGAATTTGGAATTACCACCAGCAATTCGATGGAAGCCCAATTGAATAAACAGATGATGCAGGTGGTTCAAAAGGTGATTGTGTTGGCAGATCATACTAAATTCGGGAAAAGAGGATTTAGTAAAATTTGTGGCCTTGATGAAATTGATGAAATCATTACTGATCAAAAAATTTCACCGGTGATCGTCGAGAAATGTAAAAATTCCGGTATCAGGGTAACAATTGTTTAATAATGTAATTGCTTTCTTTTTGGGAATGGTATTTCATTTTATTTTGTTTTTATAATTTTTTAGCCATAATTTGCCTTCAAATAGTTTCATTTAATTTCAATTAAAACTATACTGAAATCTTTAAATATTGCCAGTAAATGAAAAAATATATCCTTACTCTCGACCAGGGAACCACCAGTTCCAGGGCGATACTTTTTAATGCAAACGGTGAAATTGCTTCTGTTGCTCAAAAAGAATTTACCCAAATTTATCCAAAGCCGGGATGGGTAGAACATGACCCGATGGAAATCTGGTCTTCCCAGGCTTCGGTGATTACTGAAGCCGTTTTGAAAGAACATATTAAAGTGGATGAAATAGCCGCTATTGGTATCACCAACCAAAGAGAAACCACTATTGTCTGGGATAAAAAAAACGGCAAACCGGTTTACAATGCGATTGTCTGGCAGGACAGGCGGACTGCGGAACAATGCGATCATTTGAAACAGAAAGGCGTTGATAAAACCATTCGTGAAAAAACAGGCCTGGTGTTGGATGCCTATTTTTCTGCTACTAAAATCCAATGGATACTTGATCACGTAGAAGGCGCCAGAGAAAAAGCAGAACGCGGAGACCTTGCTTTCGGAACTGTGGATTCATGGCTTATCTGGAATCTTACCGAAGGAAAATTGCATATCACAGATGTGACCAATGCTTCGCGCACCATACTATTCAATATCAATACGCTTGAATGGGACGAGGAATTACTGGGAATTTTTCAAATCCCAAAAGGCTTGCTTCCTGAAGTCAGATCTTCCAGTGAAATATACGGTGAATCTTCCGGCCAGTTATTAGGAACCAAAGTTCC
Organism: Segetibacter koreensis; assembly: GCA_044463445.1. Classification (GTDB taxonomy): domain Bacteria; phylum Bacteroidota; class Bacteroidia; order Chitinophagales; family Chitinophagaceae; genus Ginsengibacter; species Ginsengibacter koreensis_A. The sequence continues at coordinate 11,201 of JBIQMJ010000036.1, read as the reverse complement.
GATCGCAGGGATTGCCGGAGATCAGCAATCAGCCTTATTTGGCCATATTTGCGTGAAACCGGGAATGGTAAAAAATACATACGGCACGGGATGTTTTATGCTGATGAATATTGGCGACAAACCGGTTTTATCTAAGAATAATCTGATCACCACCATTGCCTGGAAAATTGGAAACCAGGTTCAATACGCATTTGAAGGAAGCATTTTTATTGCAGGGGCTGTGGTGCAATGGCTCAGGGATGAACTTAAAATTATTTCATCTGCTGCTGAAATTGAAACCCTGGCCAAAGAAGTTCCCGATAGCGGAGGTGTTTACATGGTTCCTGCTTTTGCCGGGCTGGGCGCGCCTTATTGGAATCAATATGCACGGGGAACTATTTTTGGAATTACGAGAGGAACCAACAGGAACCACTTTTGCAGGGCGGCTTTGGAAGGCATCGCCTTCCAGGTGATGGAAGTTTTAAAAGCGATGGAATCGGATTCCGGAATTGAAATAAAAGAATTGCGTGTAGATGGCGGAGCCACTCAAAATAATTTGCTCCTGCAGTTCCAGGCAGATATTTTGAAAGCTTCTGTAGTTCGCCCGGAAGTGACAGAAGTAACCGCTATCGGCGCAGCCTATCTTGCAGGCCTCGCTGTTGGATTTTGGGATAATATAGAACAGATTCAAAAACAATGGCAGGCGAACAGGCGCTTTACGCCAGATAGTTCGGACAAGGAAGAATTAATAAAAGGATGGTACAGGGCTATCAATGCGGTAAATGAGTGGACAAAAACTGAAAAAACTTCTAAATAAAATATCTTTTTAAAAACAAATTGTATGAGTCCTTTTATTGCTGAACTGATCGGAACAATGATCTTAATTCTCCTGGGAAATGGTGTGGTGGCCAATGTAGTTCTTAAAGGAACCAAAGGGAATAACAGCGGCTGGATAGTGATTACCACGGGATGGGCGCTTGCCGTTTTTGCGGGCGTAGTAGTCGCAGGCCCTTACAGTGGCGCACATTTAAATCCGGCTGTGACTTTGGGATTGGCTATCGCCGGAAAATTTTCCTGGGCACAGGTTCCGGCATTTATTGCGGCCCAATTGATTGGTGCTATGATGGGTACTTTCCTGGTTTGGGTAATGTACGGGGATCATTATAAAATTACAGAAGATGCAACACTCAAAGCTGCATCATTCTATACTATTCCTGCTATCAAAAACAGGAGACTTAATTTCATCAGTGAGCTTTTAGGAACCTTCGTCTTATTGATCGCGGTTTTCTATATTACCAACGGCGAAATAGGTAAAGAAAAAACTCCTATTGGCCTTGGATCTGTCGGAGCCATCCCTGTTACTTTTATTGTTTGGGCCATTGGCTTGTCGCTGGGGGGCACTACAGGCTACGCGATCAATCCGGCACGTGACCTGGGTCCCCGGATTGTTCATTCCTTAATTCCTATGGAAGGGAAAATTAAAACAGATTGGAAATACGCCTGGATTCCAATTATAGGGCCGGTTGTAGGTGCGGCAATTGCTGCAGGGCTTTATTTGATATTGAATGAATAAGAAAACTTATTGATAGTAAACCAATAAATATTCGAGATTCTTATTTTTTAATATTTCGCTTACAAAGATTGCATTTAAGATGTCGGAAACCTGACGAAGTTTATTCTGCTAATTTTTTTTGAAAGAGGCTGCTTTACCTCAATTTCCCTTAAAAATATTTCTGATTTCAAAACCAGCAGCAACCTGAATTTATAAATTGTAGGTAACTTTGTACCTAATATTTTAAAAAAAGAAATGACTGCGGCTATTCCAAAATATATTCTATCCCCGGATCCTTTTTTTTCAGTAATCATAACTACTTACAACCGGGCCATCCTGTTAAAAAGGGCTTTAGATTCTTTGATTACCCAATCGGAACCGGATTGGGAAGCCATCATTGTGGATGATGGAAGTACTGACAATACTGAATCCGCAATTAAATCTTACCTGGAAAATGACAGCAGGATAAAATATGTTTATCAAAACAATACCGGATATTCCCTTTCAAAAAATACAGGTATATTTTTGTCAAAAGGAAAATATATTACTTTTCTTGACTCTGATGATGAATACCTGTCTGACCATTTGGAAACAAGAAAAATTATCCTGAGGAATCATCCGGACACTCAATTTTTATATAGTGGAGTGAAAATTGCAGGCAATCAATTTGTGCCTGACCGGTATGATCATAAAAAGATAATTCCTTTAAGTGAATGCGTCATTGGCGGAACTTTTTTTATCAGCCGGCCATTCGCCCTGTTTTTAAACGGATTCAGGGATATTCCTTTGGGAAGTGATGCGGATTTATTTGAACGGGTTAAAAATTTGTCAGTGGTCATTCGTGAAACTTTTATTCCTTCCTATCTCTATCATCGTGAAGATGAAAATTCGCTTACTAATATCTTGATGAAAAAAGAAGGCTTTTCTGATATTCATAAATAAAAAATAATTTGAGGTAAGTAAAAATAAACAACCTCCGAAATAAGAGATAAAATACAGATGATTGTTTTCTCAAAATTTTTCTAAGAAATCTATTTCCCTGAAAATAAATTTTTGAAAATTTCGCTTCTAAAGTTTATCTTAAACACCATTCATTTTTCAAGAAAGTTATATGGGGCATTTACCTGGATTAATTGAAGATCTGGCATTGATACTTATTGCAGCAGCCATCACCACGCTTGTATTCCGCCGGTTAAAGCAACCGTTGGTTTTGGGCTATATTATTGCCGGATTTTTAATCAGCCCTTACCTGTCTCTGACGCCTACCGTTGCTGACACTGAAAATATTGAGACGCTTGCTGAGATGGGCGTCATTTTCCTTCTGTTTAGCCTTGGCCTTGAATTCAGCTTTAAAAAATTAATCCGTGTAGGGGGGGCGGCTTCCATCACCGCCTTTGTAGAAATTATCTTTATCATGATTGCAGGGTTTTACCTTGGCCGATGGATGGGATGGGGCAGGATGGATAGTCTTTTTCTTGGTGGCATGCTGGCCAGTTCATCAACGATGATCACGATTAAAGCTTTTGAAGAATTAAAAATAAAGACCCAGCAATATGTAAGAGTTGTATTTGGTGTGTTGGTAGTGCAGGACATTGTCGTTGTATTGCTGATGGTATTGCTTTCCACACTCGCGGTATCACAACAGTTCCAGGGATCTAAAATGTTTCTCACGCTTATGAAACTTATCTTCTTTTTGATCTTATGGTTTATTACCGGTATTTTTTTAATTCCGAGCCTGTTGCGAAGAGCAAAGAAATTACTGGATGAAGAAACGTTGCTTATCCTGTCGCTAGGCCTTTGTCTTGGCATGGTGGTGGTAGCCACGCAGGCAGGCTTTTCCGCAGAGTTAGGCGCATTTATCATGGGATCTATTTTAGCAGAGACTACAAAAGCGGAAAAGATTGAGTATCTTTTGAAACCCGTAAAAGATTTATTTGGCGCTATTTTTTTTGTGTCGATAGGAATGCTGATTGACCCACAAGCAATTGTTGCTTATCGGTGGCCCGTATTGTGGGTTACGTTACTTACCTTGTTTGGCAAATTTTTCAGTACGGTTTTTGGTGCTTTGTTATCAGGCCAGCCATTGAAACAATCTATACAGGTAGGAATGAGCATTTCGCAGGTAGGTGAATTTACTTTTATTGTTGCCACACTGGGGCTTACATTAGGCGTTACCAGCAAATTTTTATTTCCTGTAGCGGTGGGCGCATCGGCGATTACTACATTTACTACCCCTTACATGATTAAATTTTCTGAACCCCTGTATAATTATATCGCAAAAATAATGCCTCCCCGGTGGCTGGCCAGGCTCAACAGCTATTCATTCAATACGCAAAATATACAGGCAGAAAGCCGGTGGAAAACAGTGATGATGTCTTACCTGAATATTATTGTAACTAATGGAATTATTTTACTTGCGCTGATGTTGATTACGGTTAAGTTTTTTATTCCTTTTCTTGATAAAAATATTGATAATAACCTGCTCCGGAGTGTGATCGCATTAGTGGCTACCCTGGGTGTTGCAGCCCCTTTCTTATGGGCATTGATGGCTAAAAAGCCTGATAATACTGCTTATAAAGAATTGTGGTTGCAGAAAAAATATAGCCGTGGCCCTTTGCTGATCATTGAAATTTCAAGAGTGGTAGCCGGAATTTTATTAATAGGTTTTTGGGTTGACCGCCTGTTCACTACCACAATCGCCATCCTGGTGGCAGTGCCTGTGATCGTTATTATTCTTATTCTTTTTTCAAATAAAATAAAATTCTTTTATCACCGGATAGAAGATAGATTTTTAAGTAACCTCAATGAGCGTCAACTATTAGCCCAGCAAAAAGCAGATGAAGAAGAACGTGCAAAGAGACGGCTGCGGCCTCAATCTGACCTTTCGCCCTGGGATGCGCACATGATAAGCCTTGAAGTAAATCCTTACGCTGAATACATAGGTAAAACCCTTGCAGAGCTTGCCTGGCGCGAAAAATTTGGAATTAATATCGCTTACATAAAACGAGGTGATAACCTTATTTATGCCCCGAACAGGTTTAACCGCCTTTTGCCTTTCGACGATGTAGGTATCATTGCCACAGATGACCAAATGCAAAAATTTAAACCTGTATTTGAAGAGGCCGCAAGTGTTGAGATCAATGAGAAAGATACCGAAGATATTATTCTGCAAAAAATGGTGGTAGATGAAAACAACCGGCTAAAGGGCCTTACTATTCGCGGGTCAGGCATTCGCGAACGTACGAACGGCCTCGTAGTTGGTATAGAACGAAACAAGGAACGCATTTTAAATCCCGATTCAGATACACAATTTGAATGGGGCGATATTATCTGGATAGTAGGGGAGCGGGAAAAAATTAAAAGGCTGAATGGTTCAGATTCTCAAAAGCCATTGAAGCCAGTGGACCAGTAAATATCCTGAATATTTATTCTGCTATGACAATGGAAGGATGTTAGTTTTTTCCAAAAAAAAATAAAAAATATTTGCGTAGTTAAATGGCTTCATATATATTTGTAGCCAAATAGCTACGCAATGAATTTACGAAGAGACGTATTCCAGGCTATAGCCGATCCTACACGCAGGGCCATACTTTTATTAGTGGCTTCCCAATCTATGACTGCCGGGGCCATAGCCGCCAACTTTGATACGGCAAGGCCCACGGTTTCCAAGCATCTCCAGATTCTTACTGAATGCGAATTACTGCAACAGGAACAAAACGGCAGGGAAATTTCCTATCACATTAATGCAAAAAAAATGAAAGAGGTGGCCGATTTTATAGAGCCTTTCCGCAAGATGTGGGACGACCGCTTTAATAAGCTGGAAAGCGTAATGAAAAAATACAAAACCAAAAAATAAAATTGTATGGAACAAAAAACAAAAGTAAAAGCAGATGAAGACAGACAGGATGTAACCATCACACGCCAATTCGATTTGCCGCTGGAGCTGCTTTTCAAGGCGTATGAAGACCCGGAAATCGTTTCCCAATGGATGGGAACAAAGGTGCTGAAACTGGAAAGCAAAAAGCACGGCAATTACCAGTTTGAAACAACAGACAAAAACGGCAATAAAGTTTTTGGCGCTTCGGGTGTGATACATGAATTTCTTCCCAATCAAAAAATCATCCGCACTTTTGAAATGGACAATTCGCCGTTTGGCGTTCAGCTTGAAGTGTATGAGTTTGAAAAAATTTCTGACGAAGCCAGCAAACTCAATATGCACGTGATTTATGAATCCGCTGCGCAAAGAGACCAGGTGTTGAAATTGCCTTTTGCTTATGGAATTAATATGGCGCACAACCGCCTGCAGGAAATAGTAAGTAAATTAAAAAAATAAATAAGTAGTATGAGTAACGAAAAATTTACAGGCACCAAAGCCGGTAAGATCATTTACTGGATCGCAACGATATGGCTTGCACTGGGCATGGTTTCCACTGGCTTAATGCAATTGATGAAGAAGAACGGGCAGGGCGGTTTAGACATGCTCACTCATTTGGGTTACCCGGTGTATGTATTGATGATGCTGGGAGTTTGGAAAATTTTAGGCGCTGTTGCGGTGCTCGTTCCCGGCATTCCGGTGGTGAAGGAATGGGCTTATGCAGGTTTCTTTTTTATGATGACGGGCGCTTTCTTTTCGCACCTTGCAATGCATGATGCTGCAACCGAATTATTCCCATCTGTATTACTTTTGATACTGACAATGGTATCGTGGTATTTCAGACCGGCAGGCAGACGACTTGTTTTCGCCCAATAAAATCAGATCATAAAATATCAAGCATTCGTAAATGAATACCCATAAAAAAAATCCATCGCAGGAAAAATATGCGGAATTATTAAAAATCTTAGAAGCACGTTTCCTTAAAAACAGCAGCCGGCATAAAGGTTTGGATTGGGACACAGTTTTGACAAAACTTCAAACTAATCCGGAAAAGCTGACATCGCTTGACCGCATGGAAGAAACCGGCGGAGAGCCTGATGTGATTAAATTTGACAAAAAAACCGGTGAATATATTTTTGTTGATTGTGCTGCCGAAAGCCCGAAAGGACGCAGGAGCCTTTGCTACGACCATGAAGCGCTGGAAAAAAGAAAAGAGCATAAACCGGCAGATAGTGCAGTGAATATGGCTTTAGAAATGGGGATTGAAATGTTAGACGAGGAGGAATATCGCCATTTGCAGCAATTGGGCAAGTTTGATTTAAAAACTTCAAGCTGGATAAAAACGCCTGGGGCGATCAGGAAGCATGGCGGGGCGGTCTTTTGCGACCGCCGCTATGATCATGTTTTTACGTATCACAACGGGGCAGATTCGTATTATGCTGCGAGAGGATTTCGCGGTTCGCTGCGTGTGTAATTTTTTCTTAAATCAAAAATTTTATGAATCACATTAACCCAAAAGTTGATTTTTATTTTGATAAAAATACAAAGTGGCAAAAAGAAATTGAGCAATTGAGAAAGATCGTTCTTGATTGCGGATTAAATGAAGAATTGAAATGGGGCTGCCCTTGCTATACGTTTGAAAAGAAGAACATTGTTTTGATTCATGTGTTCAAAGAATATTGCGCCCTCCTTTTTTTTAAAGGCTCATTACTTAAAGACCCGGAAAATATTTTAATTCAGCAAACGGAAAATGTACAGGCAGCAAGGCAGGCGCGATTTACTTCAGTAAAGGAAATTACAAAGGCTGAAAAATCTCTGAAAGCCTGTATTTATGAAGCCATCGAAGTGGAAAAAGCAGGTTTAAAAGTGCCTTTGAAGAAAACCCGGGAATTTGATATACCTGAAGAATTTGAAAAAGAATTAAGAAAAAACCCTGAATTAAAAAGAGCCTTTAAAGCGCTGACGCCGGGCCGCCAACGGGGCTATCTTCTTTATTTTTCCTCTGCCAAACAATCCAAAACACGTGAAGAAAGAATTGAAAAATATACGCCTGTCATTTTAGACGGAAAAGGATTAAATGACTAAGATTTTGCAGTAAAGTAATAAATATGTTGATTTTTTATTTTACCGGAATGCCTGTATCTATAATAATGCATTCCAAATAAACCTCGTTTTTCGTTGTTCCGCTTCTTTTTTTTCATCCGGGTCGTCAGGCATGTAAAAATCTTTGGCTCGCTGCATTACCAAAGAGGTATACTCACTATTAGTAAGGGTTTTTTTTGCTGAAAGCGGTTTGATTGAACTAACATCTATATCATTCACCATGACTTTTGTTGCAATCCATGAGGTATACAATCTTGGAACTGTGACGCCCATTATCGTTCCCGGCAATCCATGAAAGGAGGCCGGGCCGCCAGGCAAAGTAATTTCTTCTGTATAAAATGCAAACACATATATGCTGTCGAGCAGCACTGCATAAGCCTTGCGACAGTTGAATCCGGCAATTTCCCTGTTTTCATTTACCAATTTCCATTTCAGTTTTGGTATAGAATCAACGATGGTAACCAAACTCCCTTCCACGTTTCTTTGTACGGTGTATTTGCCATTTGCAAAATCGAAAAAATCTTTTTCTTCATCTTCCCCTTCTATCATATAATTTGGTAATTTGGGCAGTCCCCAATGATCAAACTGGTAAATGCTTTTGCCATTATCAAAGGTTAAAGTGAAATACCCTGTTTTAAATCTTGGTATTTGATCTTTGAGTTTTTCAGCCCATGAATCATTGCCCATGGTTTTCTTTACATCCGCTTTCACTTCATATTCAATCTTTGCTTTGCTGATAAATATTTGTGAATGCGCATCAGCAAAAAAGAAAAAAAGTATTCCTGATAAAAATATTTTGATTTTCATACGCTGTGGTATTATTTAGAATTTTTATTTTTAAAATTCCATGTAAAGCCTATCATAAAATATCTTTTCAGCCTGTCGTTGATTTGTTGTGTATAGGTGTTTCCGTAAAAATTGCGGTCAATGCCTACATTCTGATTCAGAATATCCCGCACTAAAAAATATGCGGTGAATTCATCATGTTTAAAAGTGCGTTGCAGGCGCGCATTCCAGAGATGCGTTTTCAAGTCCTGGTCGGATTGAATGGTTTTTTGCCGGTAGTAATAATTATAATCGGTGTTTATCGACCACACTTTTTTATAATAAACGGTTCCGTAAAAAGATAACCTGTTGGTGTAATACTGAATTTTCGTATCGTTTTGAGTAGTGACATTACTGTTATAATTGATCTCATTGCTTACAGAAAGGTCGTATTTTTTCTCTTTGGATTTTGAGATATTAACCGAAAGTCCAGGCGAGAAAGTTTTGGAAAAACTTTTCTCATTGTTGATTACGCTGGCATATCTTCTAAGGCTGATTTCGGGCCAAAAATTAAAACGTGTATCAATTTTCTTTATCTTAAATCCACCACCTCCGTAAAAACTGAAATTATAATTCCCATTCACGTTGATAGGCTGCGAAATGGTTTTTCCTGAATCAAGATCAATGATGCTGTTAGTGGTGATGGCATTTTGAGTAACATTGGCATAGAGCGATTGATATAGCCAGATGTCTTTTAAGAAATTATAATCCTGGTGTGATAATCTGAAAGTATGGTTAAAGGATGGCTTCAAATCAGGATTGCCAATCACCTGGTTAAAATAATCCGTATTATTTCGTAAAGGCTGCAATTGATTCACTGTGGGCTGATTGGTGGATCCGTTATAAAAAAATCTTACACTATGGTTGGGTTTATACGTGTAAGTGGCGTTGGCAGAAGGATAGAAGTTGGTATAATTTCTCAGGTAATCTTTATCAAGCGTAATGTCTTTCAAATCAAAATGAGTAAATCCAAAACCCGAACCAATATTGAGCTTTAATTTTTTATTTGCAAAATTGATCCTTGCCGAAGGAATATTTTGAATAATATTCTGTTTAAAATCATTCGACAATGAATCCACGAGATAATCATATTTTCCAGAAGCATCCTGGTAGCTGTAAGTAACCTGGTTGTTGGTGCCATTGTTATACGTCACCTGGTATTTAAGCTCTAAAGAAAGTTCCTTATTGAGTGGCTCTGTATAAGTAATGCCCGCGGATAATGTCTGGGTCGACTGGTCATAATTTTTTTTCTGATTCAGATCCTGCCTGCCGGAAGGATCGCCATCCAGGTAAGCGTGGTTTTCAGAGTTTAATAATGTTTTTCCTGTATTGTCCAGCGAATACCAGTTGCCCGTGAAAGACAGAGTGCGCCTGTCTTTGTGAAATTTATGCTTAAAAATAATATTGCCGGATAAGGCTTGCTTATCACTGTTGGTATTCAGTTTCCGATCGCTGGTATTTTTAAGTGTACCATTATTTCCAGTGGTTTCCGAATGCAAAAGATCATCGCCTTCGGTATGATAAAAATTGGCGTTGGCAATTATTTTTATCGAATTAAAAGAATCAATTTTAGTATCCAGTACTCCGTGCATTTTAAAATTCTGCCGGTTCACATTATTGTCTTCAGTGGAATTTACATTCAATACCGAATCGCCAATTTGTTTCCGGGTAAATGTTATTTTATTATTCGTGTACCGCTGACTGTTATATTTTGGAGAAAAATTCAGATTGTATTGATCGTTCCATTTGTTACTGTATTGCAGGCCGGCGTTCATATTGGTCATATACCCGTTTTGCGGATCCACATACGGTTCATCATCATTGGTGCCTGTATAGCTGAAAGATAAATCGCCATTGTCGGTTATATCAAGAGAAAAATTATCATCGCCGCCATATTTCTGTTCATCTTCCCAGTTAAGCCTGTCCTGCCCGGTGTTCCCGTTTAAAAGAAATGCCGATAACTTTCTTTTTCCTTTAAAGGAACCAAACATGATATTAGAATTGTAGCGGTTGTCAATATGTTTTTCCGGGCCACCCGCCACATCTATTTTTCCAAAATATCCCGTCTTTTTATTTTCTTTTAATTTCAGGTTAATGGTTTTTTGCGTTTTGCCATCATCTATTCCCGTGAACTCTGATTCTTCACTTTTTTTATCAAAAACCTGCACTTCCTTCACCGCATCAGCGCGTATATTTTTCACGGCCATTCCGGGGTCATCGCCAAAAAATTCCTCACCATCTACTAGCACTTTCTGCACCGTTTCGCCCATGGCTTTTATGTTGCCGTCTTTATCCACCTGGATGCCTGGCAATTTTTTCAATAATTCTTCCACGTTGGCATTGGCGCTCACTTTGAAGCTATCGGCAGTGTAAACAGTAGTGTCACCGCGTATCTTTAATGGCGAACCGGTTTTTACGATCACGGCCTGCAATAATTCGGCTTTCGATACAAGGGTTGTCAGGGGAAGCTGAATATTTTTTTCGGCATCGATATCCGTAAGCAAATCCGCATAACGCGGTTGTGAGATCATTAAAATATATTTACCGGGATGTACATTTTTCAAAATATAATTTCCTTCAGCATTGGTACGGGTGAATGTATATAAGAAAGAATCTTTGGGCGTCAGCAAAGACACCACTGCATTTTCAACCGGCTTATCTTCATGCTGCTCTTTAACTTGTCCTGAAATTTTAATCCCCTGTGAAAAAGAGGAATGAGTTAAAAAGGCTGCTAAAAAAATAACCAGTAGTTTTTTCATTAATGTGTAATTGAAGGAATCGTTTATAAAAATCAGTTATTTCACTTGGTAGTTATATTTTTATAACTTAAAATTTAGTTAAACATAAAATTTTAGATGCAGAAGAAGA
>JBIQMJ010000035.1:0-19356 GCA_044463445.1 Segetibacter koreensis | reverse complement strand
TTGTCTTAGATTGAAAGTGAGCCCTATATTCGTTATTCTGAAAGCCATGTTGAGGTCCATGTCCACTTGGAGAATTTGTAAATGCTTCAGACCAATTCTGTTTAAATTTTGCACTGTCAAACTTGACGCCTTCAATCTTGAGACCACTTACTTTTAAAGTCCCAATTTTCAAAGAGGGTTCTTCTTCAATTAGAGACCACTCTTCAACTGCATTTTTTTCAGCGAGTTCACCTAACGCGTTTAGCATTTCAGCAACTAACTTTTTCTCTGCATTCAATTTGGCGTAAGGATAAAAATTCAATGCAGTCAAATAAATGATTCGTGCAGCATAAGGGTCTGCTATGCCAGCACTATTCAAAGCATTCAATATTACACCTCTGATAATGTTTCTTGGCATCTCAGTGTATTTTCCTCTCAAGGCTTTCCAATGGTCGGTAATGATTTTTTCTGTTTCAATCATCACTGGTTCACTATCGGAAATGTTAGGGTCAAGAGCAACCAAAGTACATTTGTGAAGCAAAGAATTATTCTCTTCAAACTTCTTTTTTAAGTCAGCAATAGATTCTTGCAACCACTTTAATCTCTCATCGCTGTCGCCAATATCAAATAGACCTGTTTTTAAAAAGTCTTGTAAAAATTTGTCATCCATATCTAAAATAGTTTGGTTTTAATTCAATGTTTAAAAGATAAGTTTTGAGCTAGGGGCCTTTTCAGTAATAAAAAATAACATTGTTCTCTATTTTCATTTTGGATCTACAGTTAGTTTTCATTCGTCAGGATCACAATAAGCGTTCAAGTTATTTTTTTCTTACGATAAAATAAAATAAAATTATTCAACGGGTTGATATCTTGCGTTCTCCACTTCATATTCCCCGGAGAATGGGCAAGTTGCCATTTTCCTGTCCAGGGATTATTATGGACGTAATTTATTTTTTGCAACAAATGCTTCCAATCATGGCATGTGATGGTTATGAAATACAACCCATTTGTTTCTGTTATTTGTTGTTTTGTTGACCTACTATTTATTCCCTGCCCGTCACATCTTCCCATTTACGCCAGGTCCCTTTCAGGAGATTCGGCTGGGACTGAGTGAATGAGGAAATAATGCTTATTTGTATTTTAAAAGAAATTTATCAGTCGAAAGAAAAGAAATCCAGAATACCGAATAATCAATCATTCTCTTTTTTAATCAACCTTTTGCTGCAACCAGGTAACTACCTGTTCCAATTATTTTTTTCGTTTCATTTTAATATTTAATACTTTTGAAATCACCCCTGCTAAAGTTTCTTACTGCTAAATATTTTTATGATGAAAATGCTCCTTTTCTTTCTGATTTCCTTTTGCAGTTTGTATGCATCAGCACAAACCGGCAATACGCCGCGGTGGCTTCGCAATTCCACTATTTCTCCCGACGGGCAATGGATTGCTTTTGAATACAAAGGAGATATTTTTAAAGTGCCTGCATCCGGCGGCACCGCCCTCGCGATTACCATTACCCCGGATTACGAGAGTAATCCTGTCTGGAGCCATGATGGAAAATTGATTGCCTTTGCTTCTGACCGGTATGGAAACTTTGATGTGTATGTAATGCCGTCTGGCGGTGGAACTGCCACCAGGCTCACGTGGAATTCCGCCGCTGATGTTCCTTTGGATTTTACACCGGATGATAAATCCGTTGTGTTTGGTACCGCGCGTAATGACTTCTATACTTCCGTCCGGTTTCCCCTTCCTGGTATTTTCATGAAATTGTATCGCGTTCCCGTAGCAGGAGGAAGACCGGTGATGCTCAATTCCGCCGGAATGGGCCATGCCTCTTACAATAAAGATGGCAGCATGCTTATTTTCGAAGACAAGAAAGGATATGAAAGCGACGAGCGCAAACACGAAAGAGCCTCTGTAACACGCGATATCTGGACGTATAATATTGCCACAGAAAAGTATGCCAAACTAACCAGTTTCCAGGGAAACGATTTGCAACCGGTTTGGGGCGATGGTGATAATTATTTTTACCTGAGCGAGCAAAATGACGACAATCTCAACGTGTACCAATCGTCTGTAGCTGACACGGGCCGGCGCATCCAGTTAACTCATTTTAAAAGAAACCCCGTAAGAGACCTGAGCCGGTCAGGCAACGGCATTCTTTGTTTTACTTATGACGGCGACATCTATACCCTTAAGGAAGGCGGTCAGCCTGAAAAAGTAAACATCACGCTCCAGGCGGATTTTGCCCAACAGGCTTCCAAAACACTCCCTGTGACTAATGAAGATATCAGTGAAATGGCGCTGTCACCGGATGGCATGGAAGTGGCTTTTGTTTACCGCGGCGATATTTTTGTTTCTTCTGCGGATGGCAATACGACGAAGCGGCTGACCAATACGCCTTACCAGGAGCGGATGATAGAATTCAGCCCTGATGGTCGTTCTATCATTTTCTCCGTAGAAAAAGACAGCTCCTCATGGGACATAAATAAGTTGGAAATTGCCAATAAAAACGAACCCTATTTTTATGCCGCAACCGTTGTCAGTAACACCCCGGTGATTGCCACACAGAAAGACGAATTTCAGCCGCATTATTCGCCGGATGGTAAAAAAATAGCTTACCTCGAAGAAAGGAATATTCTAAAGGTATATGACCCGGAAACTAAAAAAACGGTGACGGTGATTCCCGAAGGCGTTAATTATTCTTATGCTGATGGCGATGAATATTTTAACTGGTCGCCCGACAGCAAATGGATATTGGTGAATTCCTCTGAAGGTACTTTTAACCGCGCCGAAATAGATTTGGTAAAAGCGGATGGCACCGGCGAGCGAAAAAATCTTACTGAAAGCGGGTTTGACGACGTAATGCCCAAATGGGGAGCAGACGGGAAAATGATGGCCTGGATATCCAGCAGGGAAGGAATGAGCAATCCCAGCCGTGGCGGCCAGGGAGATGTGTATGCGATGTTTTTTGATAAGAAAGCGTTTGACCGTTTCAATCTCAGCGAAGACGATTTTAAACTTTTAAAAAAAGAAGAGAAAAAAGACAGCATTAATAAAGAAAAAGAATTGCCTGAAAAGAAAGCGGTAAAAACCAAAGAAGTCAAACCGGTAGAATTAGACCTGGATGACCTTGATACCCGCACCAAAAGATTAACCATCAATTCATCCATGCTCAGTGATTTTATCCTTTCAAAAGATGGGGAAAAATTATATTACCTGGCAAAATATGAAAATGAATACAACCTGTGGCAAACTGAATTGCGCAGTCACGACACCAAAGTGATAGCGCAACTCAAGGCAAAAGAAGGTGGCTCGCTTGCCATAGACACTTCCGGGAAAACCATTTTTGTACTGGCAGGTGGCAAAATCAGCTCGGTAAATATTGCAGATGAAAATGATAAAAATAAAAAGGCAACGGATGACAATGTAAAGCTTCTGCCCATCAAAGCGAACTTTAGCCTTGACGCCGAAGGCGAACGGCAATATCTTTTTGAACACACCTGGCGGCAGGTAACAAAAAAACTGTTTGACCCAAAATTCCAGGGAGTGGACTGGAAATATTATCACGATTTTTACCAGCAGTTTCTTCCTTATGTAAATAATAATCATGATTTCAGGGATTTGCTCAGTGAAATGCTGGGCGAATTAAATGTGTCGCATACGGGAGCGAGGTATTATCCCAAAAAAGACAATGCAGATGAAACTGCGTCACTCGGAATGCTTTACAACGTTAAGAAAGGAGGCGACGGCCTTGTAGTTGAAGAAATATTAGCCGGTGGCCCGATGGACAACAGCAAAACAAAAGTGAAGCCGGGCGATATCCTGGAGAAGATAAACGGAACGGCCATCACCGCTGATTTTGCCTGGGCCAGGTTATTAAATCATGCGGAAAAAGTATTTACCCGCCTTTCTTTCTCTGACCCTTCTTCTTCCAAAAAATGGGATGAAGTGATTAAGCCGGTTTCGGCAGCCGAAGAGCAAACGCTTATGTATAACCGCTGGGTAAAAATGATGCAAAAAATGACCGACAGTCTTTCAGGTGGAACAGTGGGATATGTACATGTAAAAGCAATGAACGATCCCAGCTTCAGGACCGTGATCAGCAAAGTATTGGGGAAAAACTTTGATAAAAAAGCGCTCATTGTGGATACCCGCTTCAATGGCGGAGGATGGCTTCATGATAACCTGGTTACTTTCCTCGGTGGAAAATTATATATGCAGTTTGCGCCCCAGGGGACTATAGTTCCCGGCGGCGAATCCATGGATAAGTGGACTAAGCCCAGTTGCGTGGTGATGAGCGAATCCAATTATTCGGATGCTTTTATGTTTCCCTACATCTATAAGGAATTAGGAATTGGTAAATTGATTGGCATGCCGGTACCGGGAACGGGAACCGCCGTTTGGTGGGAAAGACAGATAGACCCAACCATTGTGTTTGGTATCCCGATGATTGCCACCAAAGGGGTTAACGAAGATAATTTTACTGAAAACCACCAGTTAGAGCCGGACATAAAAGTGGAGAATCCTTATAATAAAGTATTAAAAGGCCGGGACCCGCAGTTAGAAGCAGCGGTTAAAGAAATGCTTAAAACAGTAAGCAAATAAATAAGACCGGTTTTTATTTTTTTGAAAGACACAGGTGTGGGGCCATTTGTTTCGGTTATATGTTGTTTTGTTGACCTGCTATTTATACGCTGACCGTCACGTCATCCCGTTTATGCCGGATCCCTTTCAGGAGACCCGGCTGGGAATGAAAAAAATATCTGTTACGGTTGCCATGATCTTTTGATTTTATCGGTTTAGGTTTCCTCTATATCTGCCGACTGAACACCTCATACCTGTCCCGGATCAAGTGCGTTCCCTCTACGTTAATTAACGCAGAGGGAACGCAGTGGATCCCTGGAGGGTAAGAGAGAGGTAGGTGGGAGGTATAGGGATGTACTGTTTAGTTGTTTTAGGAAAAATAATTAGGTGATTGCCATCTGCAATATATTCATAATATTATCCAACAGGTAAATTCCCCGGGAACCACTTTCATCATATCCTGCGGAACTATGAACATATTCCCCGGAGAAAGGGCATGTTGCCATTTTCCTGTGCAGGGATTATTATGGACGTAATTTATTTTTTTGCAACAAATGCTTCCAATCATTGCATGGGATGGTTATGAAATACAACCCGTTTGTTTTGGTTATTTGTTGTTTTGTGGGCCTGCTATTTATACGCTGCCCGGCACGTCTTCCCATTTACGCCGGGTCACTTTCCGGAGACCTGCCTGGGACTGAGATTTTATCAGGCTTGGGTTTATTTACTTGTTCCACATTTCAATAGGAAATAAAACCTTAATCTTGAGCGCGATGGCGAACAACAGTATAGAGTGATTGCTACAAATCCCAAAGGGTCGTGTAAGCCTCTCACATGGTGTTTTGCTAGCTGTAGTAATTTGTTTAATTGAGCATTGTCAGGCTTATAATTGCAATCACAAAAAGTCCTGCTGAAATTATTAAACCTAAAGATCCCAGTAGTTTAATTGAAAAATTTCTTGCTTTTTCTTGCGTAATTGAACCAATAGTTTTCGTCAAAAAACAAACAACCTGAAAAATATAACGCGGTGTCCACTTTGCGGTTAAATTTCCTTTTGTAAATGCATTGATGCCGTATATAAGGAAGAATCCGCTGCAAATTAAGGCATACAAAGGAACCAAGATGTAGTCCTGATCAATTTTGTAATATTGGTTATAGATACCTTTTGCAATTATCACGAAACTTAAAATAGCAAAAGTCAGCATTACCCATTCCTGTTTCTTTTCTTTAGAGTTAAGTTGAAAATGTTGTTGCATTGTAAAAAAGTTGTTAGTTAGAAGTTAGAGGTTGCTTCATTGTTACAGCCAACGGGCAAGGCAGGCATGGTAGAATTCCTTTCCGCCGAACCGTTTCCAA
Source organism: Segetibacter koreensis (assembly GCA_044463445.1). Taxonomy (GTDB): domain Bacteria; phylum Bacteroidota; class Bacteroidia; order Chitinophagales; family Chitinophagaceae; genus Ginsengibacter; species Ginsengibacter koreensis_A. Next base: position 13,434 of record JBIQMJ010000035.1, on the reverse strand, counting down.
ATTTATAAATAAAAGTTCATTGCTATTCCTATTGCCGAACTGAGGGTTCCATAAGCCTTTTACTTCAAAGAGATGACACCTTTTCATAAGGTGTTACCTCTCACAACCAACAGTTTATTTCACAGCCTCAATACAAAAAGCAGATATTTGTTCTTCGGCTGAAACTAAGTCGGATAGGGAACTACAGCCGATTGTTGCTTCCACCAGCCTATTGCCAACTTTTTGTTGTGTGTTCGTGCTGCTCGTTTCCTTTATTTCTTTTGTCAGGTTAATTAACCATATCACATATGTCCATGTTACAGCAATTGCGACTAATGTAAATTGAAAGAGGTTGAGGAAAAACTTAATCTTGGTTATCTTAATAAAGTCCCACAACCAATAAGCGGTTAATAAAAATCCAATGACTTGAAAAATAGTTTTCGTCAGGCGGTTCCTTCTAGGATTAATAATAAAATCAGACACGGATATTTCGATTTCTTTATGTCTTAAAAAAGAAATTATCAAAAACATCCCAAGTAAAATAATGTGTCCAATAACCGCTCCAATAGATAGTAAAATAGTACCTGCAATTGCAACTGCCGGCGTGTCGGCATCAGAAGGAAGATTTAAAGATTGCATATAATTACCGTCACTGTAAAGTTGAAGTGAGGATAACTGAAATAAATAGCAACTTAAAAGAGCAATCACAATGCTAAATATCCAAAATATCGTTTTATTAATTTTCATGTTTATAACTTGTTGCATATAACAACATTAAATTTCCCAGATGGAACAAAATGTATATTGCTTTTGTGTTGAAATTACTCCATTAATAACCTTATAAGTGGCTTTAATACATCTGGTTTCGCTATATTTCGGACTGGCAAAAACGCAATTAACTATAGTTTGCATTGTATCAGAATATTTATATAAATCCCATCGGGGAAATTGAATGCTGTTATAATGAAGTGTGTCTTGTTTAAAATAAAATTTAATATTTTTAAAATTGAATTCAAGAGAATCCCGCTTGCTATAAAATTTCACATCAAATTTTTTTATTAAAACCGGGGTCATTTCTGAAAGCGAATCAATAGAATATATTTTAGATGAGGCTTCAGTTAAAAATTGCGTTACAGCAACAGGAATAATTAGAGTTCTGTCGAAAGCCAGGCTGATACCAGATTGTAGTTTTCTTTTTACCACACAGCCTTGGGTTAAAGCAATTAAAATTATCAAGATTAATTTTTTCATGACACTTTATTGCTGATTTTTATATCGTACATCAACGGCTTTCTCAGCAAGCTTATTTCGACCGTGACTAATGTGCCTGTATACATTAGTTGCATATTTTGAAATTAAAACTCATGTCCTAATGAAAGTTGAAAGAATCCTAAATGGTATTCAGTTTGATCGGAGGTGCTTCTCTTTTTGTAGAGATTGTTAAGCATCCGGTTATATCGTGCGTCAATAAAAAAACTGTTTGCATAATAAGTAACGCCTCCCAAAATCCCTGGCTGAAACTTAACTATTTCGTCCGAAATATTAAAGGTTGGGTTTGTGCCGAAATCTCTCATTACCTTTTGACTAAAATAAAAATTATAATTAGCGGAAGCGCCGGCATTTATACTCACATTGGGGATCATTGAATAAGATAGTTGGACGGGCAATGAAATTTGATGTAGAGACAAATCTATTGTATTCACGTCCCCTCCTGTAAATTTCAATGAAGACCTATGTAAATTGTATAATGGTTCAATTTGTAACTTTGTCTTTTTTAATATTGGAATTTTAATCATGCCTCCAGCGACAAATCCTGTTCCGTAATATTCAGTTCGATTTTGCAGTGGAGGAAAAATAGCAATTTTCCCGACATTAATTCCCGCCTTGATTCCATAGTTAACTGATTCCTTTTGCGCAATTGCTCCATTTGTGATTATAGTGATAAAAATAAGCAGCAGTTTTGGTTTCATTATTTTTAGTTTATGTTAAGATAAAAACTTCAACAATGATCATTAATAACATCAAAATGATATTATTGGTTCGAAAGTATATAGTTTGTCAAAACTTTAAGGCTATTGTCACACAAATTTTGAAAAAACTACCTTCATGGGTAGTTTCTACAGTTCAATACAACCTGTAATATTGGGGCTTGCAGCACAACAATGATCAATCATGAAAAAAAGTAGTGGCATTCCAGGTTGAAAAATTGGAGAAGAGAACAAATGGATGGATTCAAATATCTTGTCTGAAAAAAGCGGGAAAAGTTTTCTCCGGGCTATCAGTAGGGTCATCGTTAACGGAAGAAACTTGCACTAATATCATCTAATAGAATCGCTTCAGGGAAGTCTGCGAAATCATTTACAGATTTTTATCACCGTGGAACCTTAGCAGATTTTAAATAATTCCAATGTTGATGGCAGATAAGATTGCTTCTGATATGCTGCGCGCTTTAAGCTTTTTAAAAAGATTTTTCTTATGGAATTTAATTGTGTCAGTAGAAAGATAAAGTTCCTTTGCAATTCTTTCTACTGTGTATCCCTGACAGGATAGCATCAGGATTTCTTTTTCCTGGTTATTCAGTCTGACTATTTTTCGTTTATTCCATTTTTTTAAAGCAACATCATAATCAAACATCACTTGTTCTTTCTTATTTTTAATCACAATATTCCCCGGCTTATTATTTGACGATAGAGAAACAAGACATAAAGCAATCCAAATATTTCCTTTTGTGTCAAGGATTAAAGGTGCCAGCTTATGATTAATTAACATTAGGTGGCCATTGGGTTGTCTCAAACGAAAATCATACGATATTGAATAATTCGTTCTTTCATCAAGGGGTATTTTGTCGTAAAAGCGAAACCCGGCCTCATTTATTTCCAAAAGCAATTTAAGATCGTCATAAGGAACATTTTTCAAATAAAATGAATAGCCAGCCTGCATCACCTGCTTTGCTGTTTTCCCACAAAGAAATAACGGATTTTCTGAAACATATAAAAACCCTCTTTTATGGTAATCAATAAGGTAGATACTATGATAGGCAAGTTGAGACAGCGCATCTGCTACCCGTGTATAATATTTTACTATTTCATAATCGTATGAAGAAGGAATATTATCCAGGTGGATGGGTTTGAAAAAGTCTTCGATAGAAATATCCATTTTATTCTTATTCACCAATCTATGTAGGTTTAGATAGCTTTATAAATATCTGAATCCGGTACAAGTGCTCGCTGTGCCATTTATATTTATCACCGAATAATTCAATTTAGGAATCTTTTTCTATTCAATGTACAGTAACGGTTTAGTAAACGAAAAAAAAATAAAGATTTATAAATGAAATCAACAATAAAATTCAGATCATGAAATTATTGGCTATTGTCAAAAATTGATTCCATCAAAATGAACTTTTACTAAAAAAAGCCCGTGTGGCGGAACTGAAAAATCAGCCCTGGAACAATCCCTGCTTTTAATAATATTTTCAAATTGGGCTACAGAAATTTTTTGAGTCCCCACGCGTAGCATGGTTCCTACCAAACCTTTTACCATTCCTCTTAAAAAACGATTGGCTTCGACATGATATCCTAACATTCCATTTTCAAAAATCCATTCACTTTTTTTTATGTGGCAAATAAAATTATTTACCTGTGTATTTTTTTTGGAAAAGGAAGTGAAGTCGCTTTCGTTTAATACTACACGGGCAGCTTCATTCAATTTATCTATATCTAATTTGTAAGGATAATAAAAAGCTGTTTGTTCCAGGAAGGGATTTTTTTTACGGTAAATAAAATATTGGTATTCGCGTGAAATTGCATCAAACCGGCAATGAGCCTCGTCTGCCACCCTGAAAATTCGTGAGATAACAATATCGCGGGGCAATATGGCATTTAAGTGATAAACGGATTGTTCTAAGTGTGAACCCGGAATCCCGCTTTCATCGCTTTCTTCAATTTTTTGAGAGAAGCCGCCTGTATCGAAATGAAAAAAATTCTGCAAAGCATGCACTCCGGCATCTGTGCGTGAAGAACCGGTAAGGCTAAACTTTTCTTTAAAATAAACTGATAATGCTTTTTCAATTTCAGCTTGTATGGTATTCGCATTTTGCTGAACCTGGAAACCGGAATAAGCGGTTCCCTTATAACTTGTTTCAATAAAATAACGCATACCTCTTTTAGAAATTTAATGCCTTATCATTGCTCCAAACCGTGTTTTATAATAGGGATCCCTGAGCTGTGCTTCAAGAGAATTAAATTGATCTGAATCAGATGTATGAGGATAGGCAGCATCAAAAAACATGTATTTCCCCTCATCTGTCAAAAAAAGAAACGAGAGGTCTTTTATTTGAGCGGTGCTGAAACACCGGGTTTTGAATGCTTTCCTGGCCACTTTTATCATGTCTTCTTTATTATTTTCGGATGCCATTTTTTTTCGTAAACGTAAAAAATCTTCGTTGTCAGCAAATTCTTTACAGTCTGAATTTACTTCCGATGAGGTAACCACTTTGGGCAACATTTCGATCTTGTTCACCGGTTTTTTTTCAGTCTTGTCTTTCTCTTTATCAGAATTTTTTGATGAATTTAAACCGCTGAATAGACCTTTCTTTTCATTCGCTGGTTTTTCTACCTGGCTTTCTTTATTCTTCTCTTCAGGCCCTATATAAAAAACCTGTTCAGGAGCGGTTTTAGATGGGTCGACACTGGCAGAATCAGTAGCCACCGAGAGAGTATCTTTTCTCATCACAAATCCTTTTTGTTCGTTTTCCGGTTTTATTATGGTCGGAGTGATAGTGAGTGAGGTATCCGCTGATGAATAGATTTTATTGGAAGGCCTATCAGAATTGCCATTATTTGTTGCTTTACTACCCGCCGGAATGTCTTTTTTTGCCAAAGGCATAAAAACTCTTACCGTATCGTTATCATTCCCATTGTGGTCTGCATAGATCATCTGCAATCCCTTGTCATCTTTCCTGCTTAATAATTTTGATACCTGCGAATCACTGGTGGCGACCGTATAAGAAGAATCAGGTGCGGGCAACGTGGAGGCAACTGAGCCTGTATTTGCTGCAACAGCGCTATCCACTGGTTGAGTCGGAATATTCATCGCTGTGGAAGTATCTGGTGGTGAAGAAATCTCTATTTCAGCCGTTGTATTAGCTGAACCCGAGGTGTCAGCCACTTTAGCAGGATTTTCTATAGCCAATTCATGATTCTGAAGAATGGAAGAATCTTTCACCACCGTAGCAAGCATTTTTGTAAAGGGATTATTATCCTCCGTTGTAACCACCGCCGAAGATATGGTGTCCTTATTGCCGCTTATTAAAGCCAGCGTTTCCATATTAAACAACTGCAATCCTTTGTCCTCAAAGTGTTTGATCAGGTAACCTTCGTTATACTTGTTCACTGAAATTGTAAAAGACTCTTCAGGGTACTCCTTTTTAGGAAAACCTACTTTTAACTGATAAACGCCATCAGTAATGTTTGGAATAATAATATAACCTTCAGAAGAAGAACTTAAAATTTTTGAATTCATGCGCACATAAAATGGCTTTCCATTATCGGTTTGTAAATACACAAAATGATCCTGCTGCGCCATAGCGGAGAATGCAGCAAGCAAAACAGCAAAAAGAAAAAACAATTTTTTAAATTGAAAATCCGTCATGGCAGCAAATCTATCCAATATAAATAATTAAAATTGCCTTCCATCCGAAAAATAAGAAGTTTTTATAATTAGCAAGTATTTTTGCCCGGCATTAAAATTCTATATATGAAAAAATTATTTTTGGTTTTTTTGTTCATTGGAGCATTGGTTTCGGCAAATGCACAGGATTCACAGGATGATACTACCACAGACACCGCCTGGAAACACATTTACAGAGGTACATATCCCCGCATCAATGACCTGGTGCATACCAAACTGGCGGTAAAATTTGATTATCCCAAACAATGGATGTATGGCGAGGAATGGGTTACGCTTCAGCCACATTTCTATTCCACCGATTCGTTAATGCTTGATGCAAAAGGAATGGAGATAAAAGAAATTGCAATCATAAATGGAAAATCAAAAATCCCTTTAAAATACACATACGACAGCATGCAATTAAAAATCACGCTTAATAAAACTTATAAAAGAGGAGAAAAATATACTGTTTATCTTAATTATATTTCTAAACCCAACGACCTGAAACTTCCGGGAAGTGCTGCGATTACTGACGCAAAAGGATTGTATTTTATCAATCCTTTGGGCAAAACTGATGAGCACCAGGAGATATGGACGCAAGGAGAAACGGAATCGAACAGCGCCTGGTTTCCCACTATTGACAAGCCCGATCAGAAAACTACTGAAGAAATTCTGATGACCGTACCGGCAAAATATGTAACCCTCAGCAACGGACTTTTGATCCACCAGCAAAAAAATGCCGATGGTACACGGACAGATCATTGGAAAATGGACCTTCCTAATTCTCCCTATTTATTTTTTATGGGTGTTGGCGATTATGCTATCGTAAAAGATAAGTATAAAAATATGGAAGTGAATTATTATGTGGAAAAAGAATATGCCCCTGTAGCGAGGAAAATATTTGGCGAAACACCCACAATGATTGGGTTTTTCTCCAAAATTTTAAACTTCCCTTATCCCTGGAAAAAATATGACCAGATGGTGGGAAGGGAATATGTAAGTGGCGCCATGGAAAACACTACCGCTACGCTTCACCAGGATGGCGCGTATCAAAATGCGCGACAACTGGTAGACGAGAACAGGTGGGAGGATGATATTTCGCATGAATTGTTTCACCACTGGTTTGGCGATTTGGTTACTACTGAAAGCTGGAGCAATATTACACTCAATGAATCTTTCGCCAATTACAGCGAATATTTATGGCGTGAATTCCGCTATGGAAAAGATGCCGCTGACGAATTGAATTATACTGATATGCAGGGATATTTACTGAGCGGAAGCGAAAATAAAGATCTGGTACGATTTTATTATAAAGATATGATGGATATGTTCGATGCCGTAAGCTATAATAAAGGCGGACGCATCTTACACATGCTGAGAAATTATGTAGGCGATTCCGCATTTTTTACCGCATTGAACGAATACCTTAACCGCTATAAATTTAAACCTGCCGAAGCAGAGCAACTAAGACTGGTATTCGAAGATGTGACCGGCCAGGATTTGAACTGGTTCTGGAATCAATGGTACTATGGCAGCGGGCAACCTACGCTGGACATCAATTATAATTACAGCGATGGTGTAGAAAGAGTGGTCGTAAATCAGACCCAGAAAACAGGGAAGATATTTAAAATGCCTATGGCCATTGATGTGTATAGCTCGGAGGCCAATAAAAAAAGATATAAGGTCTGGTTAGAAAATCAATCAGACACTTTTTATTTTGCAAGTGCGCAGAAACCTTCTTTGGTAAATGTGGACGCAGACAAAATTTTACTTTGCATTAAAAAAGATAATAAAACTGCTGATGAATTTGAACAGCAATATAAATATGCTCCCAATTACCTGGACCGGAGAGAAGCGCTTGCTTATTTTGCAAAAAATAAATTGAGCGACCTTTCGCTGGGACTGAAGGATAAATATTATGGTTTGCGGCTGCTTACTTTGGAATATATCGAAAAGCAAAACGGATATTCTGTTCCCTCTGTGCTCAGCGTTATAGAACAAATAGCTTTGAAAGATCCCAATAAAAAAGTGCAGGCAAAAGCGATTGAAATTCTTGCCAAAACCGGTGATAAAAAATATCTTCCAATTTTTGGAAAATTCGTGAACGATTCATCCTATTCCGTTTCAGGCGCAGCTTTGAAAGGACTTACCACCCTTGAACCTGACCAGGCCTATTCTTTGGCAAAAAAATACAGTGGCGATGCTTTGGGAGACCTGGGAGAAGTGGTTTCCGGTATCATGATCAAAAATGGCGCTGAAGAAGATTTTAATTTTTTATTCAAGCATTTTAAAGATCAGCCCTTGTCTCAGGAAAAAATGATGAGTTCAATGACTTTTGCAAAATACCTGGCCACAATAAAAAATAAAGAAGATGTAAGGAAAGGGGTAGACGAGATCATGAAATTCAGGAACCAGGTGCCGGAAGAATACAGAGGCTATATTGACCCTGGTTATAAAAATTTATTCAGCAAGATCAGTGCGTTTCAAAAAGCAGAAGGCAACAGTGACCTGGCCGGGTACATTGATGGATTGTTATAATATTCCGGAAGAAATTTAAAATAAAAGCAGGCCATTCACCTGCTTTTATTTTTTCATTTAGCTGAAATGAATTGGAACATTTTGAAAAAAATTTTAGATATTCAGCCGGTTGATACTGCTCTGCCTTTTTTTAAATTCCACTATGCCAGGCTTATCAAATGTCGTTCCGGCATGTCATGCATTCTTTAGGTTCAGTTTCGACAAGGGCTTCCACAGGCTTTTATTCATATCTAAAAATTCCAGTGATTCCTTAGCTATTTCCAGCTTATAATCGAAGGCTTTTATTCCCGGCACAAAATAACCCGGATAAAAATAATCATAGCATTTTTGTTTGCAGTAAGCAATTTTTTTATAAATAAGATACCTGCCAATGCTGTAATTTTTATAATCCGGATCATAAAAACATGAAATGCCTGCAGCACTTTTTTTCCCCAGGTCAAAAACGCCTGCACCGATTAGTTTGTTATTGTCATAAAGATTAATTACCCATGAATTGAAAATAATTTTTAGGCTGTCACCCATCAAAAAGCTGTAGAGGTCAACCGCTCTTCCGGGGGGAAGTGCGGAACGGTATTTTTGAAAAAGCGATTCATAATTATTGGAATAATTGAAAGGACAGATCTCAATTTCGAATCTTTTATTTCTGCGTTCTAGTTTTTTAATACTTATGGAGGGCTGGTAATTTTTAAGGCGGTTTCTTAACCAGATAGTTTGAAAATATTCTTCTCCCCTTTCTATAAAATCTGTAGTGAAAATGCATTGCCCCATTCGATACCAGCCCGCAGCCAGGTAATTATCCAACTCTTCCGGAATAATCTTTAATGGGAATTTGAAATCCTGAAACATTTATGCAGTTTTATAAAATTGAATTATCAAGCTGATTTTTCATAAGCAGAATCGTTAAAGATTTTAAAACCTTGCAGTGAAATTAAATAATTAAAATAAAATTTGGAGAGATCATAAAAAGTAAAATGTGTAATGCTGTTTGTGAACGGCTTAATGAAGAATAACCATTGGGATCGAAATGCCCCAATTCAATTATATTTGTCAGGTATTTAGTGCCATTTCTAAATTTTAAAAAAAATGAAAAATCCTTGCCACCTGCTAAAAATAAATTGCTATTTTTTTATTACCATTATATTTTGCGGTCAATTATTTTTTAGCCAAAATTGTTGGGCACAGAAAAAATACACCAGGCTCATTTGGGCAGATGAGTTTAATCATAAAGGCGCTCCTGACAGCGCCAAATGGACTTACGACATCGGGGGAGACGGATGGGGAAACCATGAACTGGAATATTATACCAACCGCCCGGAAAATGTGGTGGTGAAAGGTGGAATGTTACATATTACGGCCTTAAAAGAAAATTTTAAAGGAAGTAAATACACCTCTGCCCGAATTCTAACCAAGGGAAAATTTTCATTCCAATATGGACGAGTAGAAGCGAGAGCTAAATTGCCAACCGGCGTTGGAACCTGGCCTGCCATCTGGATGTTGGGCAGCAATATTGATTCTGTGGGCTGGCCTGCCTGTGGCGAAATTGATATAATGGAACACCTTGGAAGAGATCTGAATAAAATTTATGGCACTCTTCATTACCCCGAACATTATGGCGGTCATGCAAATGGGAAAACGATTATGATCTCTGATGCCAACAAGTTTCATATTTATGGGCTTGAATGGTCGCCGAAGGAAATAAAAATATCAGTGGATGGAAAAGTATTTCAAACAGTAAAAAATTCACAGGGAATTCCTTTCAATCAAAATTTCTTCATTATTATCAACCTGGCTATGGGCGGGGATTTCGGAGGTCCGGTTGATCCTAAAGTTACTAAGGCAACAATGGAAGTAGATTATGTAAGGGTTTATCAATAAGCCCGGGGAATCAAACGCAGTGAACCGATAAATACTCCGGATTTTTGTTGCAGGAGCTATTTTTAATTCATTTGAAAATTATTGTTGTTGTGCAATTTTTCATCATCCTGCAATTTCATTTGCCATTTCCAGGCCGTTGCCATCATCTCATCCAGAGAATATTTTGGATCCCAGTTTAATTTACGTTTGGCAAAAGAATTATTGGCATAAACAGCCATAACATCTCCGGGGCGGCGCGGGCCAATTTTATAATTTAATTTTACGTCGCTTACTTTTTCAAAAGAGTGTATGGCTTCGAGGACAGAAACTCCGTTGCCGGTGCCGAGATTGTAAATATCACAATCAGTTTCATTTTTATTTCCCATCAGCGTTTGCAATGCAAGAATATGCGCATGGGCTATATCACAAACATGCACGTAGTCACGGATGCATGATCCATCACGGGTATCGTAATCATCACCATAAACTGTGAGTTCTTTTATTTTTCCTACAGCGGTTTGGGTAATTACAGGCACCAGGTTTTCAGGCTTGCCCAATGGCAATTCGCCGATCAATGCAGAAGGATGTGCCCCAACCGGATTAAAATACCTTAATAAAATACTTTTCAAACCTCCTGTTTTGGTAACATCAGTTACTATTTGTTCGCCCATTTGTTTGGTGGCTCCATAGGGCGATTCAGCGGGTTTTATCGGGGATTCTTCGGTTACAGGAATTGTATCAGGGCTTCCATATACTGTGCACGAAGAAGAAAAAATGAAATATGGGACATTAAATTCTTTGGCACATTTTAAAACATTGATAAGTGAAAGCAAATTGTTTTCATAATATTCCAATGGTTTTTCAACAGATTCCCCAACGGCCTTGAATGCGGCAAAATGAATAATTCCCTTTATATCAGTGTTTTCCTGGAATACAGCATAAGTATCATCAAAATTGGCCAGGTCAACTTTATAATTTTTTACAGAAATTCCTGTGATCTCCCTGATCCCGGTAAGCAGGGCTGTAGTGGATCTTGAATTATTATCAATGGAAACAGGTTGAAAACCATTTTCAATCAGGTCCACAATTGTATGCGCGCCTATGTATCCGCAGCCGCCCGTAACAAGTATTTTATTCATAATACAAAGAAATAGAAATTTGATTAGAAATCGGGACAAACCGCTAATTTATTTCAGGAAAGAAAATGGATGATGTAGTAGACGACGGCAGCTACTAATGCGCTCACGGGAACTGTAAGAATCCATGCCCAAACTAAATTTACGGTTACTCCCCAGCGTACTGCTGATAAGCGCCTTGTAGCGCCCACGCCAACAATAGAGCCGGTGAGAGTATGAGTGGTACTCACGGGGATTCCAAAAGCTATTGTCAAAAAAATGGTAAAAGCGCCCGATGTTTCCGCGCAAAATCCTTCCAGCGGATTCACTTTGGTAATTCTGGTTCCCATAGTTTTCACGATTCGCCAGCCACCGGACATGGTGCCCAATGCAATGGCAGTATAACAGGAAATCGGCAACCATTCGGGCATTGACATTTGGCTGATGGAGATCGTAAGCCCATTAACGCTCTTTTCATAAAACCAAATTGCTGTCAATATTAATCCCATTGTTTTCTGAGAATCACCACCGCCATGAGCAAGGCTAAGGCTTGCAGAAGAAAGCAATTGCAACCGGCGAAACCATTTTTCTGCTTTCGATGGCCTTGATTTTTTTGCAATGTTGACGGTGATGACCGTGATTATAAAACCAAACAAAAGGCCTATCACCGGAGATAGGATCATAAAGATTAAAGCAATGAAAATGGGATAAGTATTAACCCCTGCGAGGCCACCTGCCGCAATGGCTGCCCCTGCGAGGCCGCCAATCAATGTATGTGAAGAACTGGACGGAATTCCATAATACCAGGTTAGAAGATTCCAGCTTATGGCCGCAATAGTAGCAGCAATGATGGTTTTAAAATTGATAATATTTTCAGACATGATGTTAGCAATAGTTCCGGCCACCTTATGCTCCCTGAAAATAAAAAAAGCGATAAAATTAAAAGAGGCAGCCCAAAGAACTGCCTGGAAAGGAGTGAGCACTTTTGTCGAAACAATTGTCGCTATTGAATTTGCGGCATCATGAAAACCATTAATATAGTCAAAGACCAACGCAAGAACAATAATGGCAATTAAAAAAATAAGCATATATTACTTTTAAAAAAGAAGGCTCAAAGCGGGTATCAATTTAAGCCTTTAGCCTTAAGCATTAAGCATATTTTATTATGATGGATTCAATGACATTGGCAGCATCTTCACACTTGTCGGTCACTATTTCCATTACCTGGTAAATCTCTCTTTTTTTAATAACTTCTTTTGCGTCCGGCTCATTTTCAAAAAGTTGTTCAATGCTAAGGTCAAAAATATCATCCGCCTGGTTTTCAATACTGTTGATGGCCACCATTGCATCTGTTATCTTCCGCAGATTTTTCATGTCTCTCAATTCAGTCACCGCTTTGCGTACTTCTGTGCAACTGTTCAAAATCAGTTCAGCCAGTTTATGAAAAGTTGGATTATCAGGATTTACTTTATAGAAATTAATTTTTTTTGAAGCTGAATGTATATAATCGCAAATATCGTCAAGCGACGTGGCAAGATAGTGAATGTCTTCGCGATCAAAAGGAGTTATAAAATTTCTTCCTAATTCAGTAAAAATCCGGTGAGTGTGATCATCATTGATGTGTTCGAGATCTTCAATTTGTTTGATCAACAAATCTCTTTTGGAAAAATTCTTTTCATGGACCAGTTCATTCAGTTTTTCGGCCATTTGAACCACAGTTTCGGATACATTTTCAAACAATTGAAAAAAGACTTTATCCTTGGGCAGAAAAAATTTTAAAATTGAATTCCCCATAGTGGCAAAAATAGAATACAATCATTGTAAAACCATTTTTGTTTTGAATTATTTTGAAAAGAAAATGGTTACAGACTGTCTTTCCCGGTTTTCTGTTTACATTCACTATTTTTGAAAGCTCTGAATAAAAAGTGAATGACAATACAATCTGTTTATAAAGAAAACCGCTCTTTTTTTCTTGCTTATTTTCTAATTCTCGCTCTCGCATTTTTTATAATATTCGCTCATAGCAAAGCTGATGGATTTATCCTGCTCAATTTTTACCATACTCCATTTCTTGACTTCACTTTTGAAGGAATTACCCTGTTGGGGGATGGATTTTTTTCTGTTGCTTTTTGCCTGGTATTATTTCTGGTAAAAAAGAAGTATTTAAGTTTCATAATTTTAATCAGTTTTGCCACTTCGGGGATTGCCGCGCAGGTATTGAAGGCATTCATTTCAGAAGCGCGGCCTGCGTTGCTTCTGGAAAAATCCGGCTATCCTT
>JBIQMJ010000034.1:0-19861 GCA_044463445.1 Segetibacter koreensis | reverse complement strand
GGTAGGCCAGTGATAGGCTTTTCCCGGTTCTGTTTTGGGTATTTCCGGCATTTCGTTCAGTTGACCGTAAAGGCTTTGGTAAGCAGGCATACCTGGTACTGTAGCTTCGTACAGAGCAATTCCGGAGTAGGCCATGTATCTTCCGGCATTTACTCCATAAGAAGCAGGTGGAGAATATAACAAGGTCATTTGGGTTTTCAGCCATTCCTTTACCACATCGCTGGAAAAAGTTTTTGCCTGCTTCAAATGGCCGTTTAAATCATTTTCCTTTTTCAATTCGCTGTTTTCAATGTTTGACAATGAGGAGGGCTTCATCTCTTTCCTGCAGGATAAAAAAGCAGATGTAAATAGCAAAGCCCCAACCACCAGACAAGAGATTTTTGATTTCATAATAAAATGTTTTAAAGATTTGAAAATTATATCCGAATGTTATGGAGAGCTAAAATAGAATAGGAAGGTTCTTTCTTTTTTTCTAATCGCTTAAAGGGAATATTTGCAGATATAAAACTGTATATAATGATACATGGTTTTTGAGGGCAGGTTGATGTCGTTTGTCGAAAAAAAAGGCACTTTATCTTTTTGTTGAATAAAGAACTTTACGAATGCTTAACTTCGGTAGATGAATCCTTTTTTGTCAACAGCCCCTTTGAGGGAGGGGTAAAAATGATGAACAATGAACAGGTTTCTCGCATCCGTCAATACGTTCCTTTACGATGACTTTATTTTTTCGCCACGCTACAGGGTATTACGTCATGTATTGTTCTGGGTAAGCCATACATTAATATGGGCAGCTTTCTGGGTAGTGATCGGATCACCGGGTTCTTATGGCTTTCAGGTACTGAATATGCTTTTATTTCTACCGGTTTTTATAATCTATGGTTACCCAATGGCGTATTGGGCGGTTCCCCGTTTTTTGCTGAAAGGGAAAATAGTTGAGTTTCTGCTGCTGATGCTCGGTTGGGCTGTTGCCGGTCTGTATATTGATGTGTGGTATAAGGATTATATTATGATACCAATGCAGAAATTTTTGCATCCAAAATATTTTCTTCCGGAAGGACCGCTGGCATGGTGTTATCTCTGTATTACTACTTCCGCCGCGGTACCGATGGTTATCAAGTTTTTTAAATTCTGGGATATTAAGCGCCAGGATTGGGTGCAGGCGCAACAGGAAAAAATCACGGCTGAGCTGCAATTGCTGAAGGCACAGGTACATCCGCATTTTTTGTTCAATACTTTGAATAACATCTATGCGTTTTCGCTGGAAAGTTCTCCTAAGACGCCGGGCATGATATTAAAGCTCTCCAGCCTGCTAAGCTATATGCTTTACGATTGCAAAACTGCAGAGGTAAGGCTGGAAAAGGAGCTGGAAATCATGAAGAATTATATCGGACTGGAACAGGAACGTTATGGCAATAAGATAGATATCTCGTGGCAGGTGTCAGGTGAAGTACGTGATAAATTCATCGCTCCTTTGATGATGCTGCCATTTATTGAAAATGCCTTTAAGCATGGCACTTCCGAACAGATAGAAAAAAGCTGGCTGAGCATCGATATATCGGTGAAGGAAAACAGGCTGAAAGTCAAAATTGCTAACAGCAAAAATGAGAATACCTATCGCAGGAATAATGGCATTGGTATCGAGAATGTCAGAAAAAGGCTGGCATTTATTTATCCTGGCAACCACGAATTGAAAATCAGCGATGAAGGACATTTTTTTATTGTATCACTGATGATACAATTAAACGATGAAGTGGTACCACGGGTGCCGCTCTCCAAAGTTATTTCGCAATCCCTTGAATATGAAACTACAATGCCTGCTTATAGATGATGAGCCGCCTGCATTAAAAGTGTTGTCGCGTTATATTTCCCAAATCGGTAGTATGGAAATAGCAGGCCAATGCAGTAATGCTATTGAAGCATTGGAAGTGTTACGCCGTTGCCGTATTGATGTAATTTTCCTTGATATAAAAATGCCGCGGATTATCGGCACCGAATTTTTTAAAAATCTGTCTCAACCGCCGAAAGTAATTTTCGTAACAGCGTATCGCGAATATGCCGTAGATGGTTTTGAACTGGATGCGGTGGATTACCTCGTAAAACCGGTTTCTTTTGAGCGTTTTTTAAAAGCAGTCACCAAACTGAACAAGCTTATAGGCAGTGATGCGCCGGTTGCAACCAGCACGTATGCATCACCGGCCGATGCATTTGTTTATCTCAAGGTGGACAGGGATATGAAAAAGATCTTTATTAACGATATTGTCTACATAGAGAGCTGGAAAGATTATGTAAAAGTATTTTTAACCAGTGAAAAAAGCTTCCTTGTAAAACAATCCATCACCACTATGGAAAATCTTTTTTCCGATCATAAGTTTATGCGCATACACCGTTCTTATATTATTTCTTTAGATAAAATTTCAGGCTATAACGGCTTATTTGTTCAATTGGGAACTGCTGAAATTCCCATTGGGCGTTTATACAAACAGGTGGTGATGGAGCGCTTACAAAACAAGTATTAATGAATCAGTTCAAAAAAGAATTACTCATATCTTACCAATCTCACTCAATCCAACATTGCTTGGTTTATTTCACCATTCAGGTTTTCATTCCAATTTTCGAAGATAATTAATTGGAAACAATTTCATTTCCCGATATCGCTTTTGCCACAAATGAATCCTGCACCACACTGTCCCTGTAAACAGAAACTTCTTTCGATTGATAAATGATATTATGGGTATTGATAGTTGCGCTGTTCATCATATTACAGATATTAAGAATTATACCAATTGTTAAAACTGGTAATACATATTAAAACAATATTTCGTATATGTTCCTTTGTCGGTCACTGGCCAGCTATAAATACTTATATCTATATCAGTAAAGCCGTCAAAAAATGAGGGAGAAAAAGAAAAAAATATTTTCGCATAATAAGTCTTTAAAAAGATTTCTTAAATTTTACGGTAGCTTCCCAAAATCAATCACAGGTTTATGTGAAAGTAACGGCCGCATAAACCAGGAATCAAGAGGTGTATAATCATTAAAAAAACCGCAATTCTTTAAATAGAATTTATTCCCTTTCACTCCGCCGGCATAATCCATACGATACCCTTTCCGGCCTGTGTTATCTGTTGTGAAACGAATCTTATTCAACTCGATCCATCGGCCTTCCGGCGTACCAATCCATTGGTTTCCAAATAATACATATCTTTCCTTATCACCTTGATCAGGTGAAAAATTTTCCAGGAATGAATACAGATGCTTCAGCCAGGTATTAGTGGCCGGCCTGCGAAAGCTGGCAATCAAATGCCACATTCCCTCTAGCGGGACATAAAAATAAGCTGTGTAGACTGTGTGGTTTGTTCCATCTGGAACCCCAT
This sequence comes from Segetibacter koreensis, assembly GCA_044463445.1. GTDB lineage: Bacteria > Bacteroidota > Bacteroidia > Chitinophagales > Chitinophagaceae > Ginsengibacter > Ginsengibacter koreensis_A. Next base: position 16,487 of record JBIQMJ010000034.1, on the reverse strand, counting down.
GCAATAAAAATTTATAAGTGTTCCCTGCCTTCCAGTTATAATTCATATAGCTTTGTCCGCCCGAGCCTTCATTGCCAAATTCCCCCGCATGAACTCCTTCCCCTTTTTTTAATAATTGTATTTCTTGATCTTTTGGAATTTCTTTTGGATTGTCTGTTTTAAAAGGGCTCCATACAGAAAATAAAATGTGGCGTTCAGTAGGAGAATTTACCTGCATTCCAAAATAACCTTCCCCAAAGCCGTCAGCCATAAAATAAGAGCCAATCACATCCTGGCCTTTTGGCACTGTTACTTCATTATAAAACCACTCTACGTTTGTATTTTCCGGAACCATGTAATTGAGATGAACAGAAGGCCCTCGCCTTCCCCAATGAAAGAAATTTCCTTCATTGTTTTTGGTAAATGCGGTGTGTTCATTGATAACAGAGCCTTCCAGTTCCAACGAAGTCACATTTCCAAATATTTCACCGGTTTTTGAAAGTCCTTTTAGTTGAATAGCAATATAACCGGTATCAGAAATTTTCCATTCGCCGGCATAATAATCCTTTGCTGTGGCGGTTTCCGCAGTTATAATTTTTGAAAGATGGTTGATGGTAATTTGTATTTTACTTTTTCCTTCAGGCACCTGTATATGAAGCCAGACTTTTAAGAAACCGGTTTTATCTACACGAACATAAGTTTTGAAAAACGTAAGGTTATTACTCCAGTTGACAATTCCTTTATTGGTCACTTTCCCGCCTGCCTCATTGCCATAAGTCCACGCATTCCCTCCCATCGGAACTTCAAGACGAAGCGTGTCAGGCGATGCAAAGGTTTTCGTAAAAATGCAAAAACAAGCCGGAAACAAAAAGATCGCGATTATTTTTTGAAACATAATTGAAGGTAATTTCTCTAAAAAAAGATACCATCAATGACGATGGTATCCCAAACTTAAACACCTGATTTTTTTACAAATACACTAAACATTTCCCCATATTTCCATTAAAGGTGCTGATTTCTTTTATACAAATAATGTAGCCATTCTTTACCAGAGGTCCCGAGCGGATTCGAACCGCTGTGGAAGCTTTTGCAGAGCTCTGCCTAACCACTCGGCCACGGGACCATTTATTTTTAAAAGCGCACAAAAATAGGCAATTTTTATTTAGAACAAATTTATTCAAAGGCCAAAAATCCTATTCATTTACAATGAAGTAATTTTGCAGCATTAATCATTAATTAAATTTTATTATGCAGCAGATTGCTGAATCAGAACTCATAATAAATTCCCGCGGTGCTATTTATCATCTTGATGTAAAACCGGATGAAATAGCCAAAAATATTATCACGGTTGGCGATCCTGCACGCGTAGCAGAAGTTAGTAAACATTTTGACAAAACAGAAGTAAAAAGGCAGCATCGCGAATTCGTTACTCATACAGGTTTTATTGGAAATAAGAGAATTTCAGTGGTCAGCACCGGTATCGGGCCGGATAATATTGATATAGTTTTAAACGAGTTGGATGCATTGGTTAACATTGATTTTGAAACCCGGACTATAAAACAGGAATTACAAAAATTAAATATTATCCGGATTGGAACTTCAGGATCCTTACAGGCAGATATACCTGTTGATAGTTTTGTTGCGGGAAGTCACGGCCTTGGGCTCGATAACCTGATGAATTTTTATCTGCATGAAAACAATGAAGAAGAAAAACAGATCATTCATTCTTTTAAAACCCAGACACAATTGCAGAGCGCCTTTGGAGATCCCTACATTTCATCGGCTTCCATGCATTTATTGAAGCATTTTGTAGAAGGATATCACCAGGGAATCACGGTAACCTGTCCCGGTTTTTATGGCCCGCAGGGAAGGGTTTTAAGATTAGGCATTTCTTATCCCCGGCTGATAGATCAGCTTACTTTATTTCAATTTGGAGAATACAGGATCGCTAATTTTGAAATGGAAACTTCAGCTATTTATGGCCTGGGCAAGGCTTTGCACCATCATTGCCTTTCTTTAAATGCCATCATTGCTAATCGCATTCGTAAAAATTTCAGCAAAGACTCCTTAGCTTTGATTGAAAAACTTATAGTAAAATCTCTTGAAATTATTTCTGATAAATTATGAAGAAGTAACCATCTTTTTGTATAAATGTATGCAAAAAGAAAGCAGAGCATAATCATTGAGTTGATGAATACAATAATTAATAAAAAAATTGGAGATGAAAATTAAATTTTATAAATACCAGGGGGCGGGAAATGATTTTATCCTCATAGACAATCGTGAAAAAATTTCTCATGAATTGACCATTCAGCATATCAAAAAAATGTGCGACCGCCATTTTGGAATCGGCGCAGATGGGTTGATGCTATTGAATGAAAAAGAAGGATTTGATTTTGAAATGATCTATTTCAATGCAGATGGAAATGAAGGATCCATGTGTGGAAATGGAGGAAGATGTATGGTTCAGTTTGCTTCCAACATTGGAATTAAAAAAAATGAATACACATTTTCTGCTATCGATGGGATCCATAAGGCCCAGATAGACCTTGATAAAAAAGTAAGCCTCCAAATGAAGGATGTTTCCGGAGTCGAATTTTCTTTGGATCATTATGTTTTAAACACCGGCTCTCCGCATTATGTAAAATTTGTAAGTGTTGCCGATGAAGTGAATATAATTCCTGAAGGGCGCAAGATCCGGAACAGTAAAGAATTCGCCGAGAAGGGCATTAATGTAAATTTTGTGGAAACGCTGGATGATGATCATATTTTTGTACGAACCTATGAACGTGGAGTGGAAGATGAAACTTTGAGTTGCGGCACCGGAGTTACCGCCTCCGCATTAATGGCGGCGCATAACGAAAATGGTTTTAATCATGTGGAGGTGAAAACAAAAGGTGGAAATTTAAGCGTTGAATTTGATAAAATAAGCGATTTGGAATATAAAAATATCTGGCTTTCAGGCCCTGCTATTTTTGTATTTTCCGGTGAATATGAAATAAAAGAATCCTGATGTTCAATGTACGCGTTTACGGCCTTTTAATAAATGAGAAAAGCCAAATTCTTCTCAGCGATGAAATTATCAGGGGAAATTTTTACACCAAGTTTCCGGGGGGTGGGTTGGAATTCGGAGAAGGCACCATTGAATGCCTGCAAAGGGAATTCAGGGAAGAAATGAATATTAAAATCAACGTGGGCGATCATTTTTACACCACCGATTTTTACCAGCAAAGTGCCTTTAACCCAAACGATCAGATCATTTCTATTTATTATTACGTAAGCTGCGAGGAATCTTTTGATCTGGATATCATCAATAATTCAGAAGAAGGCAAAAGCGAATGTTTTCGTTTTATCAATCTGTCTGAACTTTCAAAAGAAAAAGTGAGCTTGCCAATTGATAAGAAAGTAGCTAAACTCCTGGTGCAGGAAAAACAACAGAATAAAAATCTTATTTAATTGTTTCTTTACTATTTATTTCAATACCGCAAACCCGTAGATTTTTTTATCCGGCAGTGGGGATATTTTCAAAAATGGTCTCCTCTCCCATCGCTGACTGTTTCATTTGGCGGGCGACTTTATGGCCTACATATTTTTCAATTTTCCCTTCCACAAAATAAATTACCGGCGTAAGAATAATGGCCAGCGTAAATTTGTACAGGTAATTCATAAGCCCCACAGCCAGTATCAATTGCCACGAGAACAATCCGCTGAAAGCGATAAATAAAACTATATAACTATCCACCAATTGCGAAACCAATGTAGAACCTGTGGCGCGAAGCCAAAGTTTTTTATTCCCGGTAACCTTCTTTATTTTCTGAAACACAAAAACATCTACTGCCTGGCTCACTAAAAACGCCACAAGGCTGCCCAGAATAATTCTCATATTCTGGCCAAAGATGGCGCTGAAAGCGCTTTGAATATTTTCCACTCCCTGCTCGTGGCTGCTGCTTAGCCATGCTTTTGCAGGAGGCAATGCGATAGCGATAAAATACATTACAAAAGCATAAGAGATGAGGATTACCGCAGTTATCGAAATTCTCCGGACGGCTTTAGGCCCATAGAATTCATTAATAATATCTGTGATCACAAATTCAAATGGCCAAAGGATCACGCCGCAGGTGAGTGTAAACGCTAATCCGCTTTGACCAAAGAAAGTGAAGTTGGCCGGTTGTAATCCGAACAGGCTTTCCAGTGAAAACAATTTCATTCCAATCGCTTCTGCAACTAATGCATTGGCTACAAAAAAAGCAGTAAAGCCAACAAATATTCTGGTGGGTTTGTCATTTAGGATTTTGGGGATCATTCAAAAGACTATTTATAAAAAAAGAAAAAATAAAATTCAGGTATTAAAAAACAAAAATTAGCTATTGAAAGCCATTTGGGAAAAACTATTATTTTTTTGAAAGCCAATAACATCACATAAATGATGCACATCACCAGGTTTATCAAAATGGCAGAAAAGCCAAGGATGATAACCAGGTCTTTAAAAAATGGCAGCGTGTTCACCGTGCCCGCTACGCCACTATTCGGCTTTGAGGATTCAGTTATGGAGAAGATGACGAACAATATAAAACAGATGTTACAAATGAAAGTGAACCTGGAAAAAAATGAAATTAATTTCATCAAAATGAGTTGTTTTGAAATAACTCTCAACAAAATAATATTAATTTGTCAGAATTATAATCATTGGAATGACAAATGTACTGAGTATTGTAACCTATCAGATATTTCCGCCAAAATTAGGTGGCCAGAAAGGTATTGCCCTATTCAATCAATATTTTTCAAAAAAGGTAAATCTTTATTGTTATACCATTGCTGATAACGATACGCTGATGGCCGATTATACAGTTTTCAACGAAATGGAAAATGGAAAATTAAGATATATCAATCCATTTAATTTTGCCCGGCTCAAAAAAATAATAAAGAAAAATCATATTTCGCATGTTCTCATTGAACATCCTTATTATGGCTGGATGGGGCTTTTGCTAAAAAAATTTTGTAAGGTAAAAGTGATCGTTCATTCCCACAATATAGAATCAGAAAGATTCCGGACGGTTGGAAAATGGTGGTGGAAAATTTTGTGGTATTATGAAAAATGGATTCATCATCAAACAGATTTCACATTTTGTATTACTGCACGGGATCAAAATTATTTTAAAGAGCAGTATCACCTTCCATCTGAAAAAAGCGCAGTGATTACTTATGGAATTTCATGGGACACCTATCCTTCGGTTGATGAAAAGAAAGTGGCAAAAAGCAACTTATTAAAAAGATATTCCCTTTCATCCGGGACCTGTTTGTTCCTTTTTAATGGAACTTTAAATTATGAGCCCAATCTTATCGCAGTAAAAAATATTGCTGAAAAGATCAACCCGCTTTTTTTGAAAAAACAAATTCCTTACAAAATTATCATTTGTGGGAAAGGCCTTCCGGATGAATTAAATGATTTAAAAAAATATGCCAGCCAAAATATTATTTATGCAGGTTTTGTAAATGACATTACTGAATATTTTAAAGGAGCAGATGTATTTATCAATCCGGTTACTGAAGGCGGAGGAATAAAGACCAAATTAGTAGAAGCGCTGGGATATAATATGAATGCGGTTTCCACGGTGGATGGCGCTATTGGCGTAAAAGAAAAACTTTGTAACGGAAAATTATATCTTACTCCCAACGAAGACTGGCAAATGTTTGCAGATAAAATGGAAATCAGTTTATCCAATTTCAACAACATCAGTTCCGGCTATTTCGATCATTTTTATTGGAACAATATCGCAGAAAAAGCTGCAGGCATTATTGAAAATTTGAAATAAAAAAAATACTTTTTTGTTGATCCACTGTAACATATTTTTATTTACTCCATCATTTGCTCCAGGTGTGCCAGCCGGCCATCCTTCGTCATCCCTTCAATAATTACCCGGAAGGATTGTGTTATATCATTATTGTAAAATTTCAAAAGAACTTTGTTTTTTCCCGGAACAGTAACTACAGACGGATTCCAATAAAGAGTGGTTCGCAGGTCTTTCTTCTCATTGTCTTCACTGAATGTATCATAATCAGGCGAATAAAATTGCCTGATCAAAGTATAACCGCTAACCGTGTTATTGGAAAGCCCTTTTCCAGGCTCTTGTTTTTCATCACCTCCTTTTCTTGTATAAATGGCTATTCCACCACCACTACCTCCTCCCGTGCCTCCCATAAACGGAGGAGGGAAAACCTTTACATACGCAATGTCTGTCACAGGAATAGTGGAGATCATATCTGCTGTAACGGGCATTTCATCAAGGTATAAAGAAGGTGAACCACCGCGCCAGGAAAGGCTGGGCGGATTGCCTGCTGTATTAATTTGCAGGCCGGCCACTTTCCCCTGCAGGTATTGAAAAATATTGAGAGAAGAAACAGCGAACTTATCATTAACGAGATCAAATTCATGAGCATTTCCGCCGCTAAAAAGGCCTGAAGCATATCTTTTATCCATTTCATCAAGCGCAGATCTTGGGTTCGCTTTGATGTTGACAGTAGCCAGCACTTTTCCTTTATAATATTCTAATTCCCTTTGTAATGCATCATTTAAATGGATATGATATCTATCCCCGGTAGTATCCGGTACATGATTAAAATTTAATCCTGCAGCTTTGGCATTATTGGTAAATGGCAACAATTTATTCGTCATAAACTGGACACTTACATCATCCAGGCCATTACTTTTTCCCATCTGGTAATAGATCTTGGCGGTATCAAAAAGAATAAGTGAAGGATCAGTAAAACTTCCATCTGGCTTGACAGGAACTGTGAAAATTTGTGTGCCTGAATTCTTTTTATTCACCATTAGCACGATTTGCTTTGCCAGCTCCAATTGCGTTGGTGTGGCTCCATACACTTTTCCTGAGACGGATAAATAAGAAGTATCCTTGGAATATTTAATTTGAGGAAATTCTCCGGCCGCCAGCTTTTGCCAATTGAACCGCCGCCATCCATGGGTAAGCATTACCAGATCCAATTGTTGCTGAATTGAATCGCTTGTATTCATAAAATAATACGCAGGGTCGTATACTTTTCCCTTAAGTTCGCCGGTCAATAAAAGATGGGAAATAATATTATCGGTAGTATCTGTTCCGATAGCGCCATCTGTAACCGATACGGATAATTGGGCAGAAAGACTGTCCGGAACTTCAATTTCTATCTCATCTTTTGCGCGTTTATTCAATCCCCAATGCTTTACAGTCATCGTCGGCTTAAATTCAGCTTCGCCATTATTTACATAAGTAATACGCTCGGCAAGAGGTATCCAATTTCCATCAAAAACTGTGAGAGTCAAAATTCCGGTGGGCAAAGATTCTGTTGGAATGATTCCCTGTGTTATTCCATTTGAAAATTGTTTGGTGATATTAAAAACGGGCTGATGATATTCCGTTCCAACAATGTGCACCGAATTATGCTTGGAAACAGACGCCGGGGAAACCGCCACCAAAAAATTCCTCTTCGATCCCGAAACAACCACCTGCAATGAAACGCCGGAGTTTTTTACGGGAGGCAAGGGAGTAGTATGCTGTGTTCCCTTTTCATCCTGCCAATAAGCGGTGTATTTATCTCCAGGATTTGGCATTAGGAAGAAATACCCCATTCCATTATGAATCGCCTGCAATTTATCAACCACCTCGCCATTGCTATTTTTTATTACTCCCTTTATTTTTACCGGCCTGCCAAATTGATCATTGGCTTTAAAAGCAATTTTATTATTAACCGCTGCAATAATATCGCCTCCTTCCGGAAAAATTCCAGTTCGGGTCTAATGGCCATATTCGATGAAGCAATGCTGTCAGAAAGAATCCTGATGTCTTTATTATACAAAAAAGATGAATCAAAATTGAGCATCCATTTGGTATAAGCCCTGGCATGAAGATATTGGCCTTTGTAATCATCCGGAATGGCGAACTGGCCAAATGCAGTTCCATCCTGTACAGGGCTAATGGTGTGTAACAATAATTTTCCGGTTGGATCCGTCCAGTCAATATAAACAGTTTTACTATCTTCAGCCGGAAAAATGGTTTGCATCATATACAACTTGAACCAGACGGTTTCCCCGGGAGCATACGCAGATTTATCATAATGCAAATAAATTCTTTCAGAGGTAAAATTATTTGCGTATGTTTCCAGATTTTTCTCAAAAGTTTGAGCCGTCGCACAGGATATTGAGATAAAAAAAACGACAAAAGCAGCAAACAGTTGTTTCATTTTACAATTGTTACATTTGAAAATATTAGCGGTGTAATTTAATGTAACTAAAGAATTGCGCCAAAGAAGAAAATAGTTTTTAACAATCATAATGTAATGCTAAACAATTATTATTAAATTAGTTTTGCAAAAAAAAATTAAGAATGGCTTTTAGAAAAGTTACTGAGGAACCATCACATCATCGCCACCTGGAAAAGATGACGATTGCAGAAGTAATTAAAAATATCAATGAAGAAGACATGCTGGTAGCGCCTGCCGTTCAGAAAGCATTACCCCAAATTGAAAAATTAATTGCGGCTGTTTCAGAAAAAATGAACGAAGGCGGAAGGCTGTTTTACATCGGAGCAGGTACCAGCGGGCGACTGGGAATTCTGGATGCCAGCGAATGTGTGCCTACCTATGGCGTTCCAAAAGGCCTTGTGGTGGGTATCATTGCTGGCGGAAAAGAAGCCATTGTAGACCCGGTAGAAAATGCAGAAGACGATACCAGCCAGGGATGGCTGGATCTGCAGGAATACCAGGTGAATGACGCCGATGTAGTGATTGGTATCGCCTCCAGCGGCACAACTCCGTATGTGATCGGCGCTTTGAAAAAATGCAGGGAAAATAATATCGTAACCGGCAGTATCGCCTGTAACCCGGGATCTCCGGTGAGCAGCGTGGCTGATTTCCCGATAGAAGTAATTGTAGGGCCTGAATTTGTTACCGGGAGCACCAGGATGAAAAGTGGTACGGCTCAAAAAATGGTTTTGAATATGATCTCTACCACTGCCATGATCCAAATGGGAAGAGTGGAAGACAATAAAATGGTGAATATGAAATTAACAAATCAGAAAATCGTGGTCAGGGGAACAAGGATGCTGATGGAAAGAACAGGAATTAAAGATGAAGCCACCGCACGTGCGCTTTTGCTTAAATATGATAGTGTAAAAAAAGCTTTGGAAAATTATAAATGATGTGCTGTTTTTAAGAAATTATAAACTAAAAATCAGTATTATTTGCCCGTTTACTACAAGGTTTTTCATTCCCCATTCACCAATTGACTAATTTCGTGCCATGTCATTTATTTCCTATATACAATCCGCAGCCATCAGGAGTTTGTCAGAAATATCGGGACAAAATTTTTCCGAAAAAGATTTCCAGGTAAATGAGACGAAGCCTGAATTTGAAGGTGATTACACTATCGTTCTTTTTGCTTTATTAAAACCTTTAAAAAAATCACCGGATGTTTTGGGAAAAGAATTAGGCGAACAAATAATAAAAGATCATCCGGATTTTTTTTCCGGCTACAATGTGATCAAAGGTTTTCTGAATCTTACTATTGCTGACAGTCAACTCACCTCTCTTTTAAAAGAAAATTATGACAATGGAAATTTCGGGAAAAAATTGGCCAATCATCAGAAAGTGATGGTGGAATATTCCTCACCTAATACCAACAAACCATTGCACCTGGGTCATTTAAGAAATAATTTTCTGGGCTGGAGTGTTGCCGAAATTTTAAAAGCGAATGGAGATGAGGTAATAAAAACTTCCATCGTGAACGACCGGGGGATTCATATCTGCAAAAGTATGCTTGCCTGGGAAATGTTTGCCAATGGTGAAACGCCCGATTCTGCTCATGAAAAAGGTGATCATTTTGTAGGCGATTATTATGTGAAATTTAATGAGGAATATAAGAAGGAAGTAGCTGTGCTTGTCAATTCCGGAAGCACGAAAGAAGAAGCAGAAAAAGAAGCGCCGGTAATGAAAAAAACGCAGCAAATGTTGCTTGACTGCCAAAAGGGAAATCCCGAAGTGAGGGAATTATGGAAAACAATGAATAGCTGGGTATATAAAGGTTTTGACGAAACCTATCGAAGAATTGGAAGCGATTTTGACAACACTTATTATGAAAGCAATACATACCTGCTGGGAAAAGATTTTGTAAAAGAAGGGTTGGAAAAAAATATTTTATTCAAAAAAGAAGATGGAAGTGTATGGATTGACCTGTCTGATAAAAACCTGGATGAAAAACTGGTTTTAAGAAGCGATGGAACTTCCGTATATATCACGCAGGATATTGGGCTGGCTAAAGAAAAATTTGAGCAATACCATTTGGACAAAAGCATTTATGTGATCGGCGATGAGCAATTGTATCACATGAAAGTTTTGAAAGAAATTATCCGCAAACTGGGAATGCCCTTTGCGGATAAAATATATCATCTGAGTTATGGAATGGTAGAATTAACCACCGGCAAAATGAAAAGCCGTGAAGGAACCGTTGTAGATGCCGATGATCTGGTAGATGAAATGGTAGCCACAGCAGAACAGCATACCAAAGAGTTAGGGAAAGTAAATGATTTCTCAAAAGAAGAATTAAAAGAACTGTATGAAACACTTGGCCTCGGCGCGATGAAGTTTTATTTATTGAGAGTTGATCCTAAGAAAAGAATGATCTTCAATCCTGAAGAAAGCATCGATTTTCATGGGTTCACCGGGCCCTTTGTTCAATATACTTTTGCAAGGATCCAATCGATCTTAAGAAAAGTAGGTATTGAGAATTTAACTGTAAATAACGAGGAACTCTCTGCGTTCAATTTGCTGCCGTTAGAAAGGCAATTGATCATCATGCTTGAAAAATATGGCAACATCATTTCAGATGCCGGAAATGAAATGAACCCTTCAATTATTGCTAATTATGTTTTCAACCTGGCCAAACTTTACAATTCCTTTTATACAGAACATTCGGTAGCCAATGCCGAAAGCAGCGAAAAGAAAAAACTGCGTTTAGCCCTCAGCATTATGACAGCCGTCATAATAAAAAGCGGTTTACAATTATTGGGAATTAAAGTGCCTGAAAGAATGTGATTGGTGAATCGATTTATACAATAAAATCGGAATTCAGCCCCATTTCTTTGCATAAAAAAACCTCCCGGGTTTAAAACCAGGAAGGTTTGAGAGAGACAAATAAAAATGACTTTTTCCTTTGTTTACTGTCTGGGCAGGTTTTATCCAATTAAAAACTCTTACGTAAACCCTCAACTTCTAAATATCTGTTGCTTCGCCATAAGCCACTGCTGTAGCTTCTTTCACAGCTTCGCTGATAGTGGGATGCGGATGAATAGAGTTTAATATTTCATGGCCGGTGGTTTCTAATTTACGCGCCACCACCATTTCAGCTATGATTTCTGTAACATTATAACCTATTGCATGGCAACCCAGAAGTTCCCCATATTTTGCATCATAAATCACTTTTACAAATCCTTCTGTCGCGCCCGCAGCGGTTGCTTTCCCACTTGCAGTGAATGGGAATTTTCCCACCTTCAATTCATAACCCGCCTCCTTCGCCGCTTTTTCTGTATAACCTACAGAGGCAACCTCAGGAGAGCAATAGGTGCATCCCGGAACATTATTATAATCAATAGGTTCTGGTTTTTTACCTGCCAGGTGTTCGGCAGCATTGATTCCTTCTTTGGTTGCTTTATGGGCCAGCGCCTGGTGAGGCGTACAGTCACCAATCGCATAAATCCCGGGAACATTGGTTTGCTGATTCTGATCTACCACGATCCTTCCTTTTTCAACTTTTATTTTCAATTCTTCCAACCCAATATTTTCAATATTAGCCACAATTCCTACTGCGCTTAAAAGTATGTCGGCCTCGATAGTAACTTCTCCATTGGCTGTTTTCACTTTTGCCTTCACCCCATCGCTGCCCGTGTCCACGCTGGTTACTTCACTGTTGGTCATTACCGTGATTCCTTGTTTTTTAAAACTTTTTTCATGTTCTTTAGAGACTTCATCATCTTCAACCGGAACTGTTTTGGGCAAAAATTCTATCAAAGTTACTTTCGTTCCAATGCTATTATAAAAATAAGCAAACTCAGTACCAATAGCGCCTGAACCCACTACGATCATTGATTTGGGTTGTTTCTCCAGACTCATGGCTTTGCGGTATTCAATTATTTTTTTCCCGTCTAATTTTAATGAAGGCAATTCCCTCGCTCTTGCCCCGGTGGCGATAATTATATTTTTTGCTTCCAGTGTTTGTTTTTTCCCATCAGCAGAAGTTACTTCCAGTTTGGTCGGAGAAATTAATTTCCCGGTTCCCATCACTACATCAATTTTATTTTTCTTCATCAAAAATGTAACACCTTTGTTCATTTTATCAGCCACGCCCCTGCTTCTTTTGATCATGTTTTCGAAGTTGGGTTTGGGATCACTTACTTCCACTCCATAATCAGCAGAATGATTTGCATATTCCATCACCTGCGCACTTTTCAACAATGCTTTGGTAGGAATACATCCCCAGTTGAGACAAATGCCGCCAAGGCTTTCACGTTCTACGATCACTACTTTTTTTCCTAATTGAGAGGCCCTGATCGCAGCAGGATAACCGCCCGGACCACTACCTAAAACTATTACGTCGTATGCCATATTTAGTATGAATTTGAGTTTTAAAATTGTTTTTACAAACCTCGCAAAATTACTTTAGAATGAGCAAAGCGCAAAAACAGCGCGATTTACATATTGCAAACAGTGTAAATTGTAAGATATTTGACCCACTGAATTATCAGAATATTTTTTTAATCCCTATGAAAAAATGCCACTTATGATGAAATCTATTTTATTCTTTACCGCAGCCATAGCCGTGGTCATTTTAAGCGGATGTAGCGCAAGCCGGAGAGCCGCTACTACAGAAAATGCAAAGAGCGGAGAAATTAAAAGTACAGTAACCATTAAAAATAGAGTCCCACCAAAGGTCATTGATACAAAAAATATAACACCGGATGAATTAGTGGATTTTGCCGAAACACTTATCGGAGTTAAATACAAATATGGTTCAATGATTAAGGAAAATGGTTTTGATTGTTCCGGCTTTATTAATTATGTTTTTCATCATTTCAAAATTTCTGTTCCGCGAACTACTGTTGAATTTACCAATGCAGGAAGGGAAATTCCTGTTAAAAACAGTGAACCCGGCGATCTGATCCTGTTCACGGGAAGCGATGAACACAGCGGCATTGTAGGCCACATGGGAATCATAACGGAAAATGAAAACGGGAACCTAAAATTCATTCATGCTTCCACCAGCCGCGGAGTGATGATATCCGGGATGAATTCTTATTTTTTGCCAAGGTTTGTAAAAGTAAACAGGGTGTTTCCTGATCCCTGATTCATTTGGAAAATAAAAATTCTCACTATTCATTCGTTCATTGTAATTCATTTTTGATGTTGCCCCGCTTTTCTTCACTGATTGTTTTTAATGTGTTGATGCTAAGGTTAACTTCAAAACCAATCAATACCACCAAAGAATTAAGGAAAATCATAATCATGATTACCATTATAGTGCCGATCGATCCATATAGCAAATTATAACGGCCAAAATTATTTACAAAAATGCTAAAGCCAACGGTTACTAAAATAGTTAAGAACGTGGCGATGACCGCGCCAGGAGAAACCAAATTCCATCGCCGGGTAGTGGATGGCGCATAGCGATAAATAAAGGCGTAGGAATAAAATATCAACCCGATAATGAATATCCATTTCCCATACAAGATCAAATTTCGCAGATCTGCATTTTGTATGCCCAGCCATCTTAAAATATTTCTTTGCAACAATAATAAAATAAGGCAGACGAGCAACAGCCCGAACAGCATCACCGTAAGCTTTATCGCTTCCCACCTGGTTTTCAGCCCTTTCATTTTTTGAAAGCCAATATAATTTTTATTAAAGGAACGCATTAATCCCATCACTGCACCCGACGCAAAAAATAAAGACAAAATAAAAGTGAATGACAACATTCCGATTTTGGAACCGTCGATAAAGCTGTCAACAAATTGTATAAGCCCCTTGTTGTAAGTGGCTGAAGGAATAATATCATGAATCAATCCATGAAGCTGAAATTTTATCCCTTTTTTTGAAACAAAAGGAAGATTGGGAATTAAGGTAAAAAGGAACAAACACGAAGTGGGCACCGACATAATAAAATTATACGAAATGGCGGAGGCTTTTTCAGTAAAATTTGGCAAATTAAAATCTTTAAGTAAATGCTTCATCACTGCAAAAACGGTCATGTCCTGAAAACCCGGAGGAGACCATTTTTTACTCTTCCTGACCAGGTACGTTATCGGGTGAAGAATGAAGTATTTCTTTTTTTGCAAAACGATTTTTATTTGAAGCCGGGATTTAATAAAAAACTAAAATAATTCTTTTTAAGCTATTGATCTTTTTGCCTTGATTTGATAAGGCTGTCAAGCGCCTGCTGGTAGGCTTTTGCGAAAACCTGGTGCTGCTGATAGGTAGATGCAAAATCAGAATATCCTGAAAAATCCGAACGGGCCACAAAAAACAAATAGTCTGTTTGAGGAGCATCTAAAACAGCATCAATAGTTTTTATGGAAGGTGTACAAATCGGCCCCGGAGGCAGCCCTGTATTCAGGTAAGTATTGTAGGCAGAAGGATACTCAAGATGTTTATGGTAAATCCGTTTCAATTCAAAATTATGCATGGCAAATTTTACAGTAGGATCAGCAGCCAGCTTCATTCCTTTTCTGAGCCTGTTAATATAAACGCTGGCAATTTTCCCTTTATCCTCTTCTTTATTGGTTTCTTCTTCAACTATAGATGCCAGTGTGTAAACCTGCTTCGGCGTCAGATTCAATTGGTTTGCTTTTTCCGTTCTTTCATCATTCCAGAATTTCCGGTTTTCAGCATACAACTTTTTAAAAATATTTTTCATCGATGTGTTCCAGGTATAAGTATAAGTATTGGGTATCACGTCGGTCATCACGGTATTGGTATCTACATCGAATTGCTTCAGCAAATCACCGTTGTTTAAAAAATCCATTACTGAAGTTGAATCAATTTCAAAATTGCTGCTGATCTTTTTTGCCAGGTCTTCTTTGGTTCTTAGTTTGGTAATCACCAGGTTCACCGGCACCTGCCGGCCAGAACGAAGCATCTTAACCAAATGATACAGGCTCATCCCATTATTCACTTTATATTTACCCGCTTTAACATTTTGCGGATAACCCGCATATTTGGAAATTCTGTCGAACCAGAAATCACCACTGATCATTTTATGTTTCAGCAAGCTGTCTTTTACATCCTGATAATGACTCCCGGTTTTAATATATAAAAAAGATTTTGTAGGATTGTGAACCGTTGGTCCAAAAACTTTCCAGCCAAACCAGGCGGCTATCAAACCAATGATCAAAAGGATAAACAAAATCACTCTGCGCGCTTTCATATCAATTTGCTGAAGGATTGTTTTAAATTAATTTCATTGCTCTTCTAAAATAAATACTCATAAAAAACCCCGTCTTTTTGTAAGACAGGGCATAAAAAATTTTATATCATTTATTGCGCTGGTGTTGGCGCCTGCACTGGTGCCTGCTGGGTAGAAGGCATTGGCACTGTAGTATTTTGTTTAGGAGCCATCGGTGTACCCACCGGGGCTTCATTTATTAAATTTTCATTCGAATTGGTACCACCTGACTTTGGTATAAACAAAGTGGAAGTCAGGCACAGCACGCCAATAATGATGGCAAACAGCCAGGTGCCCTTTTCCAAAACATCCGTTGTTTGCTTTACACCCATCAATTGATTGCTGAATCCGCCTAATGAAGAGGAAAGCCCGCCGCCTTTCGGATTCTGAATAAGCACTATCACTCCCAATATTATAGAAGCCAGGATGATAAGTGTTATAAAAAGAAATAACATACTAAATAATTTTTAAACTTTCAATTTTGGCTGCAAAGTACGCACTTTTAGAAGGATTAATCAAACTTAATTTTTGATACATTTCTATGGCTTTTTCATTCTTTCCTTGCTTTACCAGTACTTCTGCCATTGCTTCTGTAAGCACATTAGCATTTTGATTAGAGGCTTCAGAAGAGGTTTGTATTAATTTTTCGATCACCTCATTTTGTTCAGGTAATTGTCCGGGATGCAATTTTTTCATGCTTTTCAGCCATGCGGTAAAACTTTTTACCTGCCTTCCTAACTGGTCATTATTTAACGCTTCTTCACTTAATTTAATTCCCTGCGACGCAAAATAGTCCACGGTATGTAAAGGCTCAAAAGGAATATTTTCTTCCTCTGAATCAGAATTTTCAACAATTTCTTCGTTTACCGGCTCGGGTAATTCTTCTTCTGTTGGTTTTTCTACAACAACTTCATCTTCGTTTTCATTTGAAATTATTGGTACTTCATTTTCTGTATTTCCATCAATACTATTCTCATTTCCCAAAACAGGATTTTCAATTATCTCTTCGTTTACCGATTCGGGCAAT